>JAKEEX010000583.1 GCA_022616315.1 Myxococcaceae bacterium | reverse complement strand
TCTGAGGGTTGCCCAGCGCGTACAGCCCGCCGCAGGACCATGGGTTCCACAGCGGAACCTGCCCGAAGTGCGTGAGCGTGCGGACCGCCGCCTCCTCGTAGGAGTGCAGCAGGTGAGAGTCCCGGAAGTCGTTCAAGCCTCCCGCCTGGCCCAGGGGAGTCCAGGACGCCCAGAGCGCGAGCGCGCCGAAGACGAGCATCCGCAGCCCGAAGGAGGCCGAGACGCGTCGCGCGGCGAAGAGGAGGCGGGGCAGGCGCGTGGCCATCGGGTGTCAGTCGTAGAAGGGCCGCGGCTTGCTCGGGCTGGCGTTGGCCTTGCGAGGGGTCGCGGGTGGATGTGCGCGCAGGTCCCCGTCGATGGCCCGGAAGACGTCCCCCACGTCCACGCCGCGCCGGCGAGCCTCGCCGACCGCCCAGCTGCGCTCGGAGGCGTGGACGTCGTCGTCCTGCGACCAGCTGTCACCGGGGAAGCGGTGCAGCGAGTCCGTGCGCCACCGGGGCTCCTCGGCGGCGGCGGCGCGGCCCACCACGGCGCGCTGTGCCTCCGACAGGCGCGCCCCGGGGGGTGGTGTGTGTGCCGTCAGCGCGCGTGTCACGGCAATGCAAACACAGAGGGCGAAGCCTGCCCAGCCCGCGGCGCGGGCACGCGTCCAGCCCAGCCCGGCTGCCCCATCACCCCCGGAGTCGCCGGGCCTCCTGTCCACACGTACCGCACTCGCCTCTGTCTCCACGCGGTGGCGATACTGTCAGTTCATCGCGACGAGCGTCCAGCGCTGCGCAACCGCGCTGGACTCCGCGCTGCCGCCACCATGGAGCGCGTGGGCGGCGTCGATCGTCGCAGTGCGGGCGCCCGCGAAACGGGTGCCGGCCGTCATGGCACTCGTGAGCGCGCGGCATGCACCGCTCGCTCATCCCCCACCCGTGGAAGATGGTCGGTCACGAAGCGGTGACGGCGCCCACAGCTCCGCACATGGCCTCTCTGTCGCGCCCCTTGCCGGCGCGTCGGGGCTTGGTAGAAGCGCGCCCGCTGTATCGAAACTATTTGTTTGGGGTGAAACGAATTCTGAACGGAATCAAGACGGGTCTGCTGTGTGCTGTGGCCGTGTTCGCGGTGGCGTGTGGCGGACCGGACAACGTGGCGGCCTGTGAGGAGTGGGTGGACTCGATGTCGTGCGGGACCACGAACTTTGCCGCGGCCGCCAACTGCGAGGCCTTCGAGAGCACCACCTGCGACATCAGCGAGTACTTCGAGTGCCTGAGCAGCCACACGACGTGCACGGACGGCACGCCGGACATGAGCGGCTGGGCCCAGTGCGTGAGCAAGGCGTCCTGCATCTGAGTGCAACGCTGAGTCGGTCGATGTGACTGCCACTCCTGGGCAAAGAGGTGGACTCCTCCACGCCCGGGGGGGGCAACTCAGGACGCGTTGCCCACCCAGCCGCGCGACTGTCAGCGTGCAGGTGGCGCAGGATGGGAGCGCAGGCGGGCGTGCGATGACGCGCGCAGTGTCACGGAGCGGAAGCATGGCCGCCGAACGGGGCAATGGCCGTGTCACCGCCCGGTCCACAACGTCCGGACGATGTGGCGCGTGCTCCGGGACGTCGCGGTCTCCACGAGCTGTCTCGTCATGTTGCTCTCCGTGCAGCCAGCGTCCGCGGAGGACGGAGAGCGGACGGGCTACCCACGGAGCGTCGCTGCCGCGGGGGACTCGGCCACCACGGCCGCGCTCGCCGGCGAGCTGGCGCGCGAGGTGTGGAGGAACTCGTGGGCCACGGGGGACAACCCCCAGGTGCAGTCACACTACCTGCGCATCCTCGCGCGCAACGCCGCGGTGCAGGGACACGTCTTCAACGCGGCGGTGTCAGGGCAGCGCATGGTGCACCTCCTGGCGCAGGCCGAGCGCGTGGTGGCCGCCAGGCCCGACTACGTCGTGCTCCTCATGGGGGCCAACGACGTGTGCGCCAGCGCCGAGGACCGGATGCCGCCCGTGGAGGCGTTCCGTGCGCAGTTCCAGGCCGCAATGGAGGTCCTCTCGCGCGGGCTGCCGGAGGCGCGCCTCTACATCGTGAGCATCCCCGACGTCTACCGGCTGTGGGAGGTGATGAAGGAGCACGCGCCCGCGCTCTTCCTCTGGTCCCTCCTGGGCCACTGTCAGACGATGCTGGCCAACCCCACCTCGCTCGCGGCGGCGGACGAGGCGCGTCGCGACCGCGTGCGGCAGAGGACCCGGGACTACAACCAGCAGCTCGCCGAGGTGTGCAGCCACTACATCCACTGCCGCTACGACGGCGGCGCGCTCTTCTCCTACGCATTCCGGGCGGAGGACGTCTCCAGCTTCGACTTCTTCCATCCGTCGGAGGTAGGGCAGCGCCAGATGGCCAGGGTCAGCTGGGAGGCGGCCTTCGACTTCACGGACGCGGTGGCACCCACCTCCGGTGCCCGGATGTCCGCGCGGCCCGACGGGGTGCAGGTGGAGCTGAGCGCCACCGACGACGTGTGGGTGGCCGGCATCGAGTACCGGGACACGCCGGACACGTGGAGGCGCTACGACGCGCCGCTCGTCCTGAAGCCCGGCACGGCGCTGACGTTCCGTGCGGTGGATGTGAATGGCAACGTGGAGGCGGCACGGACCGTCGTCGCCGAGGCGCCGCCTGGAGAGGGACTGGCATCGGACGGGATGCTCGGTCCACACCCTCCTCAGGGGGGCTGCGGTTGCTCGGGGCTGCCCGGCCCCGCGGTGCTGTGGGGCGTGCTGGTGGGCGTGTGGCCCTGGTTGTTGCGGCGGCGCGCTCAGCCCCGCCGTGCCTCGGACGGCGCGTTGGGGTGACGCTCCAGCATCGCGCGCAGCGTGGGCTGGCGGCGCACGAGCTCCTGGCGCAGCAGGTGAGCGATGACGGAGGGCGGGCACGCACCCCAGCGCGCCAGGTTCTGGATGAAGAGCGTGGAGCGGTAGGTGTGGTGACAGAGGAGCGCCGCGGTGTGACCGTCCACTGGAATGCCCACGAGCGCCACCAGGACCCGGCCCTCCGTCGCGAAGAGCAGGCCCGCCCGCTCCTCGGCCTGGCCCGTCGCGAAGCGCTGACGCAGCGCCTCGCCAGCCGCACGTCGCGTCAGCTCCGGAACTTCGCGGTCCACGACGAGCTTGTGGAGCACGAGCATCCGCCGCGCCGCGAGCATCCGCCGTGCGAGCCCCTGCGGCAGCTGGGGATTGCGCAGGAGCCAGCGGTCCACCTGCGGGTCACGCGCCAGCGTCGCGCGGGACGCGAGCGCCTCCAGGCCCACCGGGTGCCGGTGGTGCCTCGCGAGGAGACGCGCATGCTTCGGAGCCAGGCGCGGATTCTCCAGGAGCGCGCGCACCACGGAGGGCAGCGGGTCGAAGCACAGCGCGGAGAGGATGGGGTCGTCGGACTCCTTCGCTCTCGTGTGCCGCTCCGCTGCGGGAAGAGCGCGCAGCTGTGTCTCGAAGAGGCCTCGTGCGGAGAGGGCGTGGGTTTCGTCCTCGGGTTGCTCGGGGAGTTCGTCTTCGGGGGGCACATCCCCCTCACCCTGTCCCTCTCCCAGGGGGAGAGGGGAAGGTGGCGGGGAGGTTGGCGGGGAGCTCGAGGTGGGCGAAGGGCTCGTCGCGGGCGAAGAAGAAGGTGGCGGCTGGATGGCTCCGAGCTCCACCAGGCGGCGCATGATTGCGCGCAGTCGCTCCTCCGGCAGGCCGGTGAGGTGTCCGAGCTCCTCGAGCGGCGTGTGACCATCCAGGCGGGAGAGGACGTATCCCTCCTCGGGCCCCATCGGCAGCTCGCGCACGTCCACGTCGCGGTTCGGCGCCGGCCTCCAGTCGCTCACGGCTCGCTCGCTCCTCCCTCGTCCCTGCGTGCGCGCCATCGTAGAGCGTCGCGCAGGTGGGATGCACGCCGCCGCGCTGCTGCGTTGGGAGGACATGCTCCGACCGAACCGCTGGGTCAGCTCGCTGCTCGTCGTCTCCCTGCTCGCCGGGCTGCCGGCCTTCGCCCGCCAGGTGCAGGTGGGAGACGTACGCCTTCCTGAGGAGGTGACGGTGGCGGACCAGCACCTGCGCCTCAACGGCGCCGGGGAGCAGAAGCTGCTCTTCCTCGAGCTCTACACCCTGGGCCTCTACCTCGAGGAGCCGACGCACTCCGTGGACCAGGTGC
>JAKEEX010000582.1 GCA_022616315.1 Myxococcaceae bacterium | reverse complement strand
TTCGATCGGCCGAGCCCCACGGGTGCCCGGATGGACGTGGCCGTCATCGAGGACGAGGGGCGGGACGAGGAGGGGAACCTCGTGTTCCGCGCCCAGCGCACACTCGTGGTGCGCGCCCAGAAGGAGGTCGCCTGATGCCCGCGCGCAAGCTGTACTTCGAGTCGGTCCGCGTGGGGGACGAGCTGCCCGCGCTCGCCAAGGCTCCCATCGACCGCGTCCAGCTGTCCCGCTACGCCGGCGCCTCGGGGGACTTCAACCCGGTGCACGTGGACGAGACGTTCGCCAAGTCCGTGGGCATGCCCTCGGTCTACGCCCCCGGCATGCTGGTGATGGGCATGCTCGGCCAGCTGGTGAGCGACTGGAGCCGCGGCGCCCAGCTGCGCCGCTACCAGGTGCGCTTCATCAAGATGGTGTGGCCCGGGGACACCATCGTCTGCAAGGGACGCGTCGTCGAGCGGGAGGGCTCCAAGGGCCGCTACTTCGCCGAGGCGGACGTGTGGGCGGAGAACCAGAAGGGCGAGCTCGTCATGAAGGGCACCGCCCGGGTCCAGATGTTCTACTCCCTCGAGGACGAGAACCGACAGCGCGCGGGGCAGGCGCCCGTCGAGTTCGAGGTGCCGAAGGAGACCATCCGTGCTCCTCCCCCCACCACCCCGGAGCCCCCGCGCCAGGCCGAGCTCGCCCCGGCCGCCCGGGCCGAGGAGGCGAACGGCAAGCCGGCGGCCAAGGTCGCCGCTGCCAAGAAGGCCCGCAAGTAGGCGCCGGACCTGATGACCCCCCGCCCGGGACGTTGCCGGGCCAACGCGAGGCGTCATTTGAGGTTGACTGACAAATCAGTCGTCAGCAGACTTGCCCCGTCCTGAAGGGGGTGGTGGCACCGGCTCGGGGCCGGGCCGCACATCCCCCGCAACCAGGGGAGTGCTGAATGTCCGGCGGAATCAATCGCTACAAGAACGACCTTCGCGACCTGTTCTTCGTCCTCTTCGAGCAGTTCCGCTTTGCCGAGGTGGCTGGCAAGGGGCAGTACGAGGCCTGGGGGCCGGACGAGGCACGGGCGGTGCTGAACGAGACGTACCGCTTCGCGCGTGAGGTGCTCGGGCCCCTCAACGCGGTGGGGGACAAGGAGGGCTGCAAGGTCGTCGACGGCCAGGTGAAGACGCCGTCGGGCTTCAAGGACGCTTGGAAGCAGCTCCACGAGTCCGGCTTCAAGACGCTGGCGCTGTCGGCGGAGCACGGCGGGCAGGGCGCGCCGCTGATGCTCTACGCGCTGACCGAGGAGATCCTCTCGGGCGCCAACACCGCGTTCAACATGTACCCGGGCCTGGCCTACGGCGCGGCGGAGCTCGTGGCCGAGTGCGGCACGCCGGAGCAGGTGAAGAAGTACGGCGAGCCGGTCTTCACCGGGAAGTGGGGCGGCACCATGTGCCTCACCGAGCCCCAGGCCGGCAGCGACGTGGGCGCCAACAAGACGTCCGCGCGGAAGAACGCGGACGGCACCTACTCCATCAAGGGCACCAAGATCTTCATCTCCGGCGGTGACCACGACCTCGCGGAGAACATCATCCACCTGGTGCTGGCGCGCATCGAGGGTGCACAGCCGGGCACCAAGGGCCTGTCCCTCTTCATCGTGCCGAAGCACCGCGTGGGAGCGGGCGGCTCCGTGGGCGCGTCCAACGACGTGTCGGTGGGCGGCATCGAGCACAAGATGGGGATCAACGGCTCGGCCACCGCCGTGCTGAACTTCGGCGAGAACGACGCCTGCGTGGGCGAGCTCGTCGGCGGGGTTGAGCACCAGGGCATCCAGCAGATGTTCCGGATGATGAACGGCGCCCGCATCGCCGTGGGCATCCAGGGCCTGGGCGTGCTGGCCACCGCGTACCAGAACGCGCTGGAGTACGCGAAGGACCGCAAGCAGGGCGCCCACTACACCAAGTGGAAGGACCCCAGCTCGCCGCGCGTGGCCATCCTCGAGCACCCGGACGTGCGCCGCATGCTCCTGGAGATGAAGGCCTACACCGAGGGCATCCGCGCGCTGGTGGTGAAGCTCACGAGCCACGAGGACCGCGCGAAGCTCCACCGTGGCGTGGACGACGAGCAGGCCGCCTACCACCACGGGCAGGTGGAGCTGCTCACGCCGCTGGTGAAGGCGTTCAGCTCCGAGGAGGCCTTCCGGCTCTGCGCGCAGGCCATCCAGGTGTTCGGCGGCGCCGGCTACCTCAAGGACCACCCGGTGGAGCAGTACAGCCGCGACGCGAAGATCTTCTCCATCTACGAGGGCACGACCCACATCCAGGCCATGGACCTCGTGGGCCGCAAGCTCGGCCAGGCCGGAGGGGTGCACTTCCAGCAGTTCATGTCCGACGTGGCGGCCTTCGTGGAGGGCAACCGCGAGCACGCGACGTTCGGTGCGGACGTGCAGCGGCTGGCGGCGGCGCAGGAGGCGGTGATGGCGAGCGCCATGACGCTCCTGGGCTGGAGCCAGGGCGGCAAGATGCACCTCATCCCACTGGCGGCGAACCGCTTCCTCAAGATGATGAGCGAGCTCGCCGTGGGCTGGCTACTGCTCGAGGCCGGTGTGCTGGCGGAGAAGTCCGCACAGGGGCTCTCCGCGTCGGATCCGGAGCGCGCCTTCTACGAGGGCAAGCGCTACTCGGCGCAGTGGTTCTCGCGCAACGTGCTGCCCGAGGTGGAGCACGGCGCCCGGGTGCTGGCGCTCGAGGACCCCAGCGCCTCGGAGATCCCGGACGCGGCCTTCGCGACGGTCTGACGACCGCGGAAGGGCGCGGGGGCGCTACTTCGTGACGCCCTCGCGCACGCCGATGGCCAGCTGACCGAGGCCCGAGGACTTCGCGGCCTCCATCACCTGGACCACCTTGCCGTGGGCGACGCCCTCGTCCGCCTGGACGACGACGAGGGTGGAGGGGTCCTCCTGGTGCGCCTTCTCGAGGACCTTCTTCAGCTCCTCCTCGGTGACGACGTTCCCGTCCATCACCAGCCGGCCGTCCGCGAGCACCGCCACCGCGAGGTCCTTGCGCGTGACGGTGACGTCCGCGGCGCCACCCTTCGGCAGGTTCACCTTCAGCCCCGCCTTGGCGCCGCCGGCTCCCGGTGTCTGGACGATGACCGTGCTCGTCACCATGAAGATGATGAGGAGCACGAGGAAGATGTCCGTGAGCGGGGTGATGTTGATGTCCGCGAAGACGCCATCTCCCGTCTCGTCCTCGCCCGCTGGGACCTTGCCCATGGCCATGGCGTGAGCCCTCCTCAGGCGCCCTCGGCGGTGGCCGCCGGGGGAGTGGAGTCGATGGTGACGGGCCGCACGGCCCCGGCCTTCTCGCGCAGGAGCTCCACGAACTCCTCTGCAAGCAGCCGCAGCTCCGTGTTCACGCGCGCCAGGCGGGCCTGGAAGTAGTTGTAGAGGACCACCGCCTCCACCGCGACGAGGATGCCCACGGCCGTGACGACGAGCGCCTCGGAGATGCCCGTCATCACCGCGGCGCTGCCGCCCGTGCCCCCCGCCTGCACGTCCAGGCCGAGGTCCTTGAAGGACTTCATGATGCCCGCGACGGTGCCGAACAGGCCGACGAAGGGCGCGGTGGCGCCGATGGTGCCGAGCATCCAGAGGTTGCGCTTCATCTTCAGGCCCATCTGGGTGCGCTCGCGGTCCACCGCGGACTCCAGGGCCTGTCCGTTCCCGCCGCCACGGGCCAGGCGGTCGAAGCCGGCGATGAAGACGTCGGACGCCACCGCCTCGGAGCGCTCGGCCGCGGTGCGTGCGGCGGCCACGTCACCGCGGAGCAGGTGCTTGCCGACGGACTCGCCGAGGGCGCGAGACTCGGCGCTCACGTTCCACAGCGCAAGGAGGCGCTCGATGGCCACGCCCAGCGCGAGGAGGGAACCGAAGAGGAGGAGGGCGAGGGTGACGCCACCCAGGCGGAGGTAGTGGAGAAGGTCGGCGAGGCTCATCAGTCCTAGGGAGGCAGGGCAGGCAAACAGGCGTGGCCCCGACGGCCAGGCCAGGCGTATGAACCATTCATGAACCGCGCACTGGCCGCAATGTTCCTTGCCACATTCTGCGCCGGCTGCCCCCGGCGGCTGGAGTTCGGTCCGGAGGGGCCCCTGGACGACCCGAGGGCCGTCCTCTCGCGGGTGGATGCCGCGGACGCCCGGGTCCAGGCGCTCACCAGCGAGGGGAAGCTGACGGTGGACTCCCCGCAGGCGCGCGGAACCTTGGGCGTCTTCGTGGCGGTGGCCCGCCCCTCGCTGCTCCGGGTGGAGCTCTTCGACTTCTTCGGCCGGCCCCAGGGCCTCCTGGTCGTCAACGCGGACCGCTTCGGCTTCTACTCGGCCCAGGAGAACCGCTTCTTCACCGGGCCGGCGAGCTCCGAGAACGTGTCCCGCTTCCTTCCGCTGGAGCTCCCCACCCGGGAGCTCGTCCCCCTGCTCCTCGGGGAGGCTCCGCGCCTCTCCACGGACGAGCTCGGTCTCCGGGTGAGCCAGGAGGCGCTCGCCTACGTCGTCCGTCTCAGCGCGGGGAAGGCGGTGCAGGAGCTCTACGTGCACCCCCGCTTCTTCCGCGCGCTCCGCAGCGAGGTGAAGGGGATGGCCGCGTATGACGTGGCCTTCGACGACTTCGTGCAGGAGGGGGACATCGCGTTCCCCCGGCACCTCGTGCTCGCGTCGCAGGCCGCGAAGGCCCGGCTGGAGCTGCGCTACTCGGACCTCACGCTCAACCCGCAGCCGGACCCTTCGCTCTTCGAGATCGTGGCGCCTCCGGACGTGCCCGTGCTCGAGGTGGACGAGCGGGGCGTGCCCGTCACCCGTCGCTGGTGAACACCGCGGTGGGGGAGCCCATCGCCCCGTCGCACCGGCCCGTGCCAGCGTGCGAGGTGCATGCTCCCGCTCGCCCGACGCCTCGCTCCCTGCCTGCTGGTGGTGCTGCTCGCGTGCAAGCGCGAGGAGCGCACGCAGGCTCCCGTTGCCGTCACACGACCCTCGCGCGCCTGGCTCGCGGGCGTCCCCGTCCCCGAGTCCTCGGGACGGACGCCATGGCGTGGTGGGACGCTCACGCTCCGGGTGCCTACCGAGCCCGCAGGCCTCAACCGGCTCCACGACGTCATGCGCGACGCGTACATGACGCGCTACACGGTGGGGCCCCTCTACGAGACGCTGCTCGCGCTGGACCGGGAGACCGGCGCGCTCCGGCCACTGCTCGCCGAGCGCTGGGAGGTGAGCGCGGACGGTCGCGCGCAGACGTTCCACCTGCGCCAGGGCGTCACGTTCCACGACGGACAGCCGCTCACCGCCGTGGATGTGAAGGGGACGCTCGACGTGGTGATGGACCGGGGCAACCTCACCTCCGCCATCCGCAGCGAGCTGTCGGACCTGGAGGGCTCGGAAGCGAAGGACGCGCACACGCTCGTCGTCCGCTGGAGGCGCCCCTCCTACCCGGGCTTCCGGACGCTCGTGGCGGCCGTGCCCATCATGCCCGCGAGCGCGCTGCGCGAGGGGTTCAACGCCGCACCCATCCTGCGACACCCCGTGGGCACCGGGCCATTCCGCTTCGGCTCCTGGGAGTCGGGCGCGTCCCTCACGCTGATGCGAAACCCCTCGTACTGGGGCGACGCTGCGTCCCTCGAGCGCGTGGTGGTGCGCTTCGTGAGGGACGCGACCGTCGCAGGACAGATGTTCGAGCGCGGCGAGTTCGATCTGATGACGGGAATCCTCCCGGCGCAGTGGCGGGGGATGGAGGCGCCCGAGCCGCGCAACGCCTGGGCCATCCGGGGGTACCAGCGCCTCTCGGTGCTGGAGAACACCTATTCGTTCCTCGGCTGGAACCTCGCGCATCCGGCGCTCGCGGATCGACGCGTGCGGCAGGCGCTGGCCATGCTCTACCCGGGGGACGAGGTCGCGCGTGCCATCGACCTCGGGCTCGAGCCGCGCACGACGTGCCCCTTCTACAGCGCGTCCCCCGGATGCGACCCGGAGGTGACACCCTTCCCGCATTCGCCCGAGCGGGCGGCGGCACTCCTCGAGGCGGCGGGCTGGCGAGACACGGACGGGGACGGGGTCCGCGAGCGTGAAGGCGTTCGGCTCGGGTTCTCGCTCATCGTGACACCCCAGTCGGCGAGGATGGCCCGGCTCGCACCGCTGCTCAAGGAGCACCTGCGCAAGGGTGGCGTGGACATGCGCGTGGAGCAGGTGGAGTGGGCCGTCTACGTGCAGCGGCTGCGCGCGCGTCAGTTCGATGCGTTCGCCTTGCAGTGGAGCGCCCTGGACTCGGACCACGACCTCTACCCCGTGTTCCACTCGTCCCAGACGGAGGCGCTCAACTACGGCGGCTACCACAACGCCGAGGTGGACGGGCTGCTCGAGGCCCTGCGCCGGGAGTTCGACGAGGGAAAGCGCGCCATGCTCGCGCGGAGGGTCCACCGTCTCGTCTACGAGGACCAGCCGTACCTGTTCCTGTCCAACCGGCTCGCCCTGGACGCCGCGAAGGTCCGTGTGCACGGGCTCACGCCATCCCTCGCCTGGTACGACCTGAGGCGCGTCTGGGTGGACCCGCCGACCGTCGCGGCGCCCACCCCTTGAGCATGGTCCGCCCGGTCCTCCGCAGACTCGTGCTGCTCGTCCCCACCTTCCTCGGCGCCACGCTCCTCGCGTACGCACTCCTCCACCTGCCACCCGGTGAGCCGGTGCTGCTCGGGGGAGACGCGCACGGAAACCAGGTGGCGCTGGAGGTGGCCGGGGTGGGCCGTCCGGAGTCCGAGGGGCTCCTCCGCGGGTACGCGACGTGGCTGACACGAGGGGCGCGGCTGGAGCTGGGCCGCACGCTCGGGGACGGGCGTCCGGTCGTGGAGCGGATCCGGGAAGCGCTTCCGCGCACGCTCCTCCTCTCCGGCCTGGCGCTCGGCGTGGCGTGGACCGGAGCGCTCGTGCTCGGGGCGCTCGTGGCGGCAGGTCGTGGGCGAGCAGTGGACGGCTTCATCGGGCTGGTGTGTGCGGTGCTCGTCGCGCTTCCTGGCTTCTGGGTTGCGCTCACGCTCCTCTCCCTGCTCGCGAGCGCGCGCGGTCTTCCCCTGTTTCCGCTGCAGGGGCTCGTGTCCGAGGGCCACGCGCAGCTCGACCTGCTGGCACGCGCGCGCGACGTCGCGTGGCACTTGGTGCTCCCCGTCGCGAGCCTCTCCCTGGCTGCGCTCGGAACGCTCACGCGCCACGCGCGAGCGGCGCTGCTCGGAGCCCTCTCAGAGGGGTTCGTGCGTGCGGCGCGCGCACGCGGGGGGACGAGGAGCCGGGTGGTTCTCCGGCACGCGCTCCCGCATGCGCTCACGCCGCTCGTCGCGCTCGCGGGTGCTCTGGTGCCGGGGATGCTCGGTGGCAGCGTGCTGGTGGAGCACGTCTTCGGCATCCCTGGCATGGGGCTGTTGACGCTCGAGGCCGTGCAGCGTCGGGACGAGGCGCTGGTGATGGCGGTCACCGCGCTCGCGGCGGCGGTGACGCTGCTCGCCCACCTGGGGGTGGATGCCTGCCTCCTGTGGCTCTCCCCACGCCTACGCGCGTCGGAGGCGTGAGCCGTGGGGCGGCTGGGGCGTTCGGGGCAGCTCGGCGCCCTTGGGCTGCTCCTGCTCGCGGCGGTGGCGGCGCTTGCACCCGTTGCGTTCGACCCCACGCGGACGCAGCTGGACGCGGTGCTCCGTCCGCCGAGTGCCGAGCACTGGCTGGGCACGGACGAGCTCGGGCGTGACGTGCTCGCGCGGGTGGTCCACGGCGCGCGCGTCTCGCTCGGCGTCGCGGCCCTCGCGGTGGCGGTCCAGGTCCTCCTGGGCGTCCTCGTCGGTGGCGTGTCGGGTCTCCTCGGAGGGTGGGTGGATGCGGTGCTGTCACGGCTCACGGAGGCGCTGCTCTCCGTGCCCGCGTTCCTCCTCGTGCTGGGCACGCTGGGCCTGACCCGTGCCTCGTCGGTGCTGGCAGTGGCGCTCGTGCTCGGAGTCACCCGCTGGCCCGACGTCGCACGCGTGGTGCGCGCCGAGACGCAACGGGCCGCGGTGCTCCCCTACGTGGACGCCAGCCGCGCGCTCGGGGTACCGCCGCTCCGCGTCCTGGTGATCCACGTGCTTCCGTCGGCGCTCGCGCCGGTGCAGGTCGCCGCGGTGTCGGGCCTCGGTGGCGCCATCCTCGCCGAGGCCGCGCTGTCCTTCCTCGGCTACGGGCCCGAGCCCGGGACTCCGAGCTGGGGCGAGCTGCTCGCGCAGGCACACCGCCACGCCCTCTATCCAGGGGCCTGGTGGCTGACCCTGTTCCCGGGCCTGGCGCTCTTCGCCACGGTGGGCTGTGCGCACCTGGTGGGAGAAGCGCTCCGCGCACGCGCAGACGGCTGAAGGGGCTGGCGGGCCGAGGACTTCGGCTAGAGTGACGGACCGACACCCCGTCAAGGACCTCCGCGCGACATGGCACAGATGAAGCTGGGCGAGCTGCTCGTGCGAGCGAAGGTGCTCCAGGAGAGCCAGGTGAAGGCCGCGCTCGCGGAGCAGCACCGATGGGGCGGCAAGCTCGGAGAGACGCTGGTCCGCATGGGCCTGGTGACGGAGGATCTCCTCATCCTCGCGCTCTCGAGGCAGCTCGGCCTTCCCACCGTCCCCCTCGAGGGTGTCGAGGAGGTGCCCGCGTCCGTGAAGGCGAAGATTCCCGCGGACACGGCGCGGGAGATGTGCGTGCTGCCGCTCCAGCTCCGGGACGATGGACGAACGCTGGTCGTCGTGATGTCCGACCCGCTCAACCTGCAGGTCCAGGACGACCTCCAGGCGCTGACGGGCTGCCGGCTCCAGGTGGGCCTCGCCGGACGGACCGCCATCCTTCGCGCCCTGGCACGCATCTACTCGGGCCAGGCGGTGCCCGAGGCAGGGGCGGACCCCATGCGGGTGGTGGATGCCCAGGGGCGTCCGATGCTCGAGGCGCCGGAGCTGGTGCGTGCCGGAGCAGCTCCACCCGCCGGCGCAAGGCCCGCGATCGCGAGCGGAGCACCCACCACGGGTGCGACCGGGAACGCCTCCGAGCTGCTCCACGCCGTGGAGGACCTGCAGCGACGGGAAGCCACGGCCCTCAAGGCGATGGTGGAGCTGCTCATCGAGAAGGGTGCGTTCACGCGCGATGAGTTCCTGGTGAAGGTGAGGCGGTAGGCATCCATGCGGAAGAAGCTCGGGGAACTTCTGGTCGGGTCGGGTGCCGTGCCGGCGCGCGCGGTCCAGGCCGCGCTGCAGCAGCAGGCGGGAGGGGATCGGCGTCGTCTCGGGGAGCTGCTCGTGGCGGCGGGTGTGCTCCAGCACCCACAGCTGGCCGAGGCGCTCGGCGCACAGGCGGAGCTGCCCGTGACGCGACTGCAGCGCGTGGACGCGAAGGCGGCGGCGCTCGTGCCCCTCCACTTCCAGGTGGAGAACCGGATGGTCCTCTTCGGGCTCGAGCAGGAGGGCGCCGCGGAGTGCATCCAGGTGGCGGTGGAGAGCTCCGCGCAGCTCGAGGTGGTGGACGAGCTCGGGTTCCAGATGCAGCGCACCTTCCGCGCCTTCGTGGCCGCGCGGGTGGACATCGAGAACGCGCACGCGCTCCTCCGCGGCGAGAGGGCGGAGGAGGTCCGCGAGCCCGAGCTCGTGGAGGACGACGACGCCGGTGTGCCGGTGGTGGGCGGTGAGCTCGTCAGCGCGGAGCACGAGGGTGGAGACCCGATCACGCTCGAGCTTCAGAGCGAGTGGGTCGAACAAGCGGTCGAGGCTCCCGCGGTTCCGGCTCCTGTGCAGGCGCCCACGGGTGGGGCTCGGGTCGGCGCTTCCGCTTCACCGCCCGTGCTGAGGCCTGCGGGCAACGTGGAGCCTGCTCCTCCCCGTGAAGCACCGCGGCCGACACCCGTTCCGCTCCCGGGTCCCGCCGTCGCATCCCCTGCACCCGCGCCCGCCGCACCCCAGCGTCCCGCAGAGGCACTCCAGCGGACCGCGAATGGGGTCCAGCGGCCCGTGACGCCGATTCCGGTCCCGTCGGCCGCGGTGGCAGCCGTTGCACGCCCGACTCCGGTGCCGTCGAGCGTCATAGCGGGCCCTGCCCGAGCCGAGCCGGTCTCCCCGCTCCCTCCGGGAGAGGGACAGGGTGAGGGGAAGCGGCCACCCACCCACGACGCACCCGCGCCCCAGCGCCTCGATTTCTCCGACGACGATCTCCGCATCCTGGACTCCATCGACCGGCTCGCCGCGGGGACCGGAGAGGTCGGAAGCGTGGAGAAGGTCCGCCCCGCGCAGATGGTGGCGAGCCTCGTCCGGCTCCTGATGCGCAAGGGCGTCATCCATGAGCTGGAGTTCCTCGAGGAGCTCAGCCGCAAGTGAGGCCCGCCCGGGTGACAGGGGGCATCCGCCCTGTCATTCTCGGCAGTTGTCAGCGCCTCCTGGGGCCGTAGACCCGGAGGCACCGTCCGCGCGTTCGAAGCGGGGTCGGTCGCGGACACGAGCCAAGGGAGCGCCCCGAGCGGGGGACAGGTGGGACCGGAGACCTCAGACGAGCAGCTGATGCTCGCCTTCCAGAAGGGGGACGCGCGGGCGTTCGAGGCACTCGTGCGACGTCACCGGCAGGCGGTCTTCCAGTTCGTCCTGCGCTTCACGGGTCAACGTGCGCGGGCGGAGGACGTCCTGCAGGAGACGTGGCTGAGGGTGGTGCGCGGGGCGGCCGACTACGAGCCCAGGGCCAGGTTCACGACCTGGCTCTACACCCTCGCGAGGAATCTCTGCGTGGACAGCGCGCGAAAGGAAAGCTACCGGCAGGCGGACTCACTGGACGCCCCTGCCACGGGTGCGCACGAGTCGGATGGCCGCGCGCTCGGCGAGGTGCTGAGCGACGGAGGCGCGCTTCCGGACCGCGGCGCCTTCAACGCGCGTGTCCGGCCACTGCTCGAGCGCGCGCTCCTGGCGCTGCCCGAGGAGCAGCGTGAGGTCTTCGTGCTGCGGGAGTTCAGCGGTGTGCCATTCAAGGAGATTGCCCAGGTGACGGGCGTGCCGGAGAACACGGTGAAGAGCCGGATGCGCTACGCGCTCGATTCGCTCCGGCGCCGCCTGTCCGAGCTGGGCGTGGATGGGGACCTGGCAGACGACGAAAGGACGGTGGTCGGATGACTCCCTCCGCGAGCCACGCCCAGGATGACCGCCTCCTCGAGCTCGCCTACGGCGAGCTGACCGGTGCCGAGGCCACGGCCGTCGAGGCCCACGTGCGGAGCTGTCCGCGTTGCACGGAGGCGCTGGACGCCATCCGCGGGGTCCGCCGTGTCATGGCCCCCCTCGCGTCGGAGCCGGCGCCGGATGCGGGCCTCGAGTCGCTGCTCGCCTATGCCGGGCAGGCGGCGCGTCGGAGCCGCGAGGCGCGGGCGCCGCGCGAACGCCTCGTGCGTCGCTGGGTGCTGGCCCTGTCCAGCGTTGTCTCGGTGGCCCTCGTGGGGGTCCTCGCCTACCGCGTGGTCGGGCCCTCCGGCTCGCCGCCCGCGGAGGTGTTTGCGCCGGCGTCGAAGGCGGTGGCGGAGCAGGCCGCGGCGCTCGAGGTTCCGGCGCAGGTGGCTCCGGCTGCGAGCTCCCTGGATCAGCCGGAGAGCGTCGTGCCGACTGCGGCACCCGGGCCAGCACCTCGGCGGAAACCGGTGCTCCGGGACAAGGAGGAGGTCGGAGCCGCGAAGAGGGTGCTCCAGGACAAGGTAGGGATCGGAGCCGCGAAGAAGGACTCGACGCGTCTCGACCTCGAGGAGGCCTCGAAGTCAGCCAGGAGGAGTTCCATGGACGCTCGTGCGGAGGCCGACCATGCGCCTGCCGCTGCTGCTGCGGAGCCCCTCGCTGCGGAGGAGCCCCTGGAGGCGAGGGCACCCGCTCCGGCACCCGTGGTCGAAGGACGGGCGCCCGCCGCTGCAGCGCCCTCAAAGCTCTCTCTCGCGACGCGCGAAGCAACGGGCGCGGGAGCAATGGCACCCGAGTCACCGAGCGCGGGAGCAGCGGCACCCGCGGGACGGACCGAAGGGAAGCGCGTCGCCGCGGTTTCGGAAGCGATGCAGGAGTCGCGCTCGAGGGACCAGGGCGTCACACCGCAGGCGCTCGCGCGCATGGCCGAAGCGCGGAGGGCGGAGGGCCTGCGCGACGCGGAGGCGGCACTCCTCGAACGCGCGCTGACCCTCGGTGCGCAGGGGACGCTGCGCGCGGACCTGCTCGTCCGTCTCTGCGAGGCGCGACGCGCGCTGGGGCAATCGGAGCGCGCCAACGCAACGTGCGCGCAGGTGCGGGTGGAGTTCCCTGGCACGCCCGAGGCCGACGCGGCCGGACGGCTCCTCGGCCAATGATGGGTGGCGTTCCCAACCGGAGCGCCCGATGAAGAAGCATTCCGGGCGGCGCAAGGCGGACTCCGGAGCCCAGGGAGAGCTCTTCGGGGCGACGCCAGGCCCGACTCCCAAGGGCCCCGACGAGACACCTCCCACGGAAGCACCGGAAGTGAAGTCCGAAGCCCAGCGCCAGCGTGCGGGGCCGGAAGAGCAGGGCGGGGGAGTCGCCGAGGAAGCACCTCGCGAGGGTGGAGCGCACGAGGAGGAAGACGTGGCACGTGGAAGGCCGTGGTCGGCGGTGGGAGGGAGGCCTGTTCCGGTGGCGCCGACGCGGACGGGCGCGGCGCTCCTGCCGGGCGAGGAGCTCTTCCTCCCGGGGCGGAACGCGCGGGCGTCCGGAATCGAGCCACCCGGGGAGCCAGCCATGCGTGAGGGCCGCTCCATCCTCACGGTGGGAGAGCTCACCCGCTCCATCAAGGGCACGCTGGAGGGCGCCTTCCCGCACGTGCTGGTGAAGGGCGAGGTGTCCGGCTTCCGTGGCGTCCACCAGCGTGGCCATCTGTTCTTCGCCCTCAAGGATGCGGAGGCCAGCATCGAGGTGAAGGTGTGGGCCTCGGCCGCGAGCCGTCTGAAGTTCACCCTCCGCGATGGCATGTCGCTGATCGTCGAGGGGAGCGTGGACGTCTACGCGCCCCAGGGCCGCTACAGCCTCGTGGCGCAGCGGCTCGAACCGGCCGGAGAGGGTGCGCTCGCGCTCGCCTTCCAGCAGCTGAAGGAGCGCCTCGCGGCCGAAGGTCTCTTCGGTCCCCTCCGGACCCGCCCTCCACGTCCGCTGCCGTTCCCGCCGAGGCGCATCGGCGTGGTGACGAGCCGGAGCGGCGCGGCGCTGCAGGATTTCCTGCGCGTGCTGCATGCGCGTCATCCGCGCCTGTCGGTCCTGGTGTGTGACGCGCGCGTGCAGGGGGAGGGAGCGGCGGACGACGTGGTGCAGGCGCTGAAGCGGCTCGCGCGCACCGACGTGGACGTCATCGTCGTCACGCGTGGTGGAGGCTCGGTCGAGGACCTCTGGACGTTCAACGAGGAGCGCGTGGCGCGGGCCATCTTCGCCTCCCCCGTGCCGGTGGTGTCCGCCATCGGCCACGAGGTTGACTTCACCATCGCGGACTTCGTGGCGGACGTGCGCGCGCCGACGCCGAGCGCGGCCGCCGAGCTGCTGGCGCCCGTCCTCGTCGAGCTGCAGGCGGGCCTGAGCGCGTCCGCGGTGCGGCTGCGCAAGGCCGCCGAGCACGCGGTCCTCGAGGCTCGCGAGGAGCTTGCGCGGTTGCGACTCCGCCTTCCGGACCCGCACCGCCTCGTGAGCCAGGGGCGGCTGCACCTCCATGCACTCACCGAGCGCATGGTCCGCGCGGGCCAGGGCCCATTGCGCGCCGCCCGTGAGCGCCAGCGTCGGCTGCTCGAGCGGCTCGATCGTCAGCGTCCGCAGGCGAAGGTGGTGCAGTCACGCGCAGCGGTCGTGCGACTCCGCGAGCGCCTGCTGCGGGCGCAGGGCGAGCGCCTCCGGAGCGAGTTGCAACGCGTGGGCAAGGCCCGCGTCGCGCTCGAGCGCAGCAGCCCGTTGGGCCGCGTGCGGGTGGAGCGCGCACGGCTCTCCGCCCTGGAGTCGCAGGTGGAGGAGCGCCTCTCGCGGCGTCTCGAAGGTGAGCGGGCACGCCTGTCCGCGCTCGCGGGCCGCCTGGAGGCAATGAGCCCCCTCAAGGTGATGGCCCGCGGCTACTCGGTGACGTTCCGTCGCGCGGACGGCGCCGTGGTGCGCAGCGCCTCCGACGTGCGCGTGGGCGAGGACGTCATCATCCGCCTCGCCGGGGTGGACTGCCGCGAGCCCTCGGACTGTGAGGAGCTCGAGGCGCGGGTGCTCGAGG
>JAKEEX010000581.1 GCA_022616315.1 Myxococcaceae bacterium | reverse complement strand
CGCCATCGGCGAGGCGCTTGGCACCATTACGTCCGCCGATGCGCTCGCCTGGTTCGAGCACTACGGCTACTGTACCCAATGCAACCGCACACCGCTCTAGAGCGCCGAACAGGTTAGGTCAGCTCCCGAGCCGCTCCCGCACCACGTTCTCACGCATGGGGACCACGATGAAGGTGCGGCTGACGATGAAAGCTGCCACGAGGCAAAGGCCAGTGAACGCGAGGAACATCCAGACTCCTTTCGCTCCTTGAGGAGACGGGGCGCGGCGCTCAGCCGAGCCGGGAATGCGACGAGAGGGTGCGGGACTCCGGCAGGGTGAGCGGCGCGTCGTCGGGCGCGGGCTCCACCACCCAGGCGAGGTTGTTGCGCAGCACGAGCCGCGCGCGGCCGCCCTTGCGGATGGCGGCGCCGGTGCTCGTGGCGGGCCACGTGGTCCCGTCCCAGCGGATGCGTCCGGCGCGCTCCTCACCGTGGATGTCCTCGACGACCTCGACGATGGAGCCGTAGGCGCGGGCGCTCTCGCTGGTGGACTCGCGGGTGCGCTCGCCCGCGCCGAAGTACTTCACCAGCGTGGAGCGCAGCAGGAGCACGTACGCCGCGGAGGTCACGCCCCAGAGGGCGAGCGAGGTGAGGGGTCCCTCGACGAGGCCCAGCGCGCGGGCGGCGGCGACCGTGAGCGCCCCGGCCCCGAGGAGGGCCGCGACGAGGCCTGGCAGGAAGAACTCCGAGGCGAGCAGGACCACGCCAGCAGCGGCCCACAGCAAGGTGATGCTCGAGGGGTCCATGGTCCCGGGGAGTCTATCGCGGATGGTCGTCGGCGATACAACCGCCCCCCCTACCGCTCCTGCACCGGGTCGACGAAGACGGAGAGCGCGCATGAGCCGCGAAGCGGTCCTTCCTCGCCCCAGCGGGGAGAGGGGACCCAGCATCAGTCCGGAATCGATACGCCGTCACCCGGCAGCGGGCGGGCACCCCCCAGCAGCGCGCGCAGGCGCTCCCGTCGCGGGCGCAGGACGCGCTGCAGTCGGTAGCGCAGAAGGAGTGCGGCCACACCGAGCAGGCTCGCGAGCAGGCCCGCCTGCGCGAGGGCCTCTCCTGGGCGCACCAGTCCCAGCGTGGCTTCTCGCCACACGAGCACCGGGAGGAGCGCGGCCGTCAGCGCCTGCGCCCACAGCACGCGGCGCGTGAAGCGTTCCTCACGCTCCACCGCCGAGAGGCTCACGCGCGCTGCATCCACCACGGTGTGCCCCAGCCGCCGCGCCTCGGCACGCCCCTGCAGGGAGGCGCGCACCCGCAGCGCGATGAGCGCGTACACCGGGACCAGCAGCGCCGCAGACATCCAGACGCCCTGCACTTCCGGTGAACGCCGTGTCACGGCGATCCAGACCACGAACGCGGCCAGCACGACACCACTGAGGAGCGCGTACAGCAGCTTCGCGAGCTCCCAGGACGCGCGCCGCCGCAGGCCCGCGACCAGCTCGTCGTGCACGAAGGCCACCGAGGCACGCGCGAGGTGCGCGTCCTGGGCCGCCCAGGTCGACTCGAGCTCATCCATGTCCTTCCTCCCGGGCCCCGAGGACCCTCTTCAGCTGCGCCCGGGCGCGCGTCAGGCGCACCCCCACGTGGTTCGCCGTCAGGCCGCTCACCTCGCTCATCTCCGCGTAGGACAATCCGTCGAGCGACAGCAGCATGAGCGTGCGGTCCAGCGGCTCCAGCGTGCGCAGGGCCGCGTAGAGCTGCTCGAGCCGCTCGCGCGTCGCCGCGTCCTCGTCCGGTGCCGTGAGGAGCGTCCACTCGGTGTGGAGCGTCCGACGCCCCAGCAGGCGGGTGCGCGCGCGCTTCCAGTTGAGCGCCCGGTTGTGCGCCACGCGGTAGACGAACGTGGACGCCTGGCTCTGTCCCTGGAAGCTCGGCGCCGCGTCCCAGAGCGCGACCAGCAGCTCCTGCAGCAGGTCGTCCCGGTCCGCGTCCGTGGCGGCGAACGCGCGCGCCACCTTCACCAGCGTCCCCAGGTGGGCACAGAGCCAGGCCTGGAAGGCCGCGTGACGCTCCGAAGTCTTCATCGTGCCCCGTTAGGCACCGCAGGAGCCGCGAACCTTACAGCCCGCTCCCGGCTCGCTGCGCACCGAGCATCCCCCTCGAGGGCTCAGGGGCGGCTCGGGAAGGTGCCCGTGATGCAGATGACGTAGCTCACGCCCGCGGGCGCGAGCGGCTGCAGGTTGGGAAGCGCGAACGTCGTCATCCCGTTGCCGCCGTGGAAGTTGCCGAGCAGCGAGAACAGCGCGGTGTGCTGGTTGATGGGGAGCAACCGCCCATCGGCCACCATGGTCCCCGCCGGGGCGAAGTTGCCCGCGAAGAGGAAGACCTGGCCGAGGAGACAGTCGGTCCCGGAGCCTCCGCCGCTGCCGTCGGGGATGAGGGGCTGGCCGAGCCGCGCGTCGAGGATGGGCGCACACACCACGCTCCCGTCCTCGTTCACGGCTCGCACCGCGAACCCGTCTCCACAGGCGCCCGCCACGCGGCGCTGGAGCACCGAGGGCTCGGTGCCGAGCGTGGTGCCCGTCAACGTGAGTCCCGACGCTGGCGCGAGCATCCACGTCTGCCCGGGAGCACCCTGGGGGCCTGTCTCCCCCTGGGGGCCCGCGGGGCCCTGCGGACCGGTCGTGTCGGCGCAAGCCGTCACGGTGGATACGAGAAGCGCGAGGAGGAGGCGAGCGTGCATTGGCGGAGCCCCTGAGGCGGAACAGTGATTCAGGAAAATATCGTCTGGTCTGTGCCACATCCATGACGGTGGGACACCCGAGCACTTTGCCATGGAGTTTCCTGGAGCGCGCGGCGTGAGCAGCCCGTAGGGTGCGCCTCCACATCAGGGGAGTGCCTCAATGCAGGAGAAGATCGGAGCATTCGCGCAAGAGCTCGCCGTCCTGGCGTTGCTCTTCGTGCTCGGGACGGGGAGCGCCTTCG
>JAKEEX010000580.1 GCA_022616315.1 Myxococcaceae bacterium | reverse complement strand
GCGAGAGCTGGTGCGCGAGGCCTTCCGCGCCGCGGGCCTCACGCCCGAGGAGCAGGGCGTCCCCGGGTGCGACGGCGCCAACCTGCTCGCCACGCTGCCCGGCGCCCGGGAGCGCTGGGTGCTGGTGGGCGCGCACTACGACCACGTCGGCCAGGTCGGCGGGCGCACCTACTGGGGCGCGGACGACAACGCGGCCGCCGTCGCCATCCTGCTCGAGGTGGCGCGGCGGCTCGCGGCGCACCCGCCGCAGGGGCGCGGCGTGCTGCTCGCCGCGTTCGACGGGGAGGAGCCGCCCTACTTCCTCACCCCCGCGATGGGCTCGGAGCACTGGGCCCGCCACCCTACCGTGCCGCTGAGGCAGGTGGACCTGATGGTGTGCATGGACCTGGTGGGCCACGCGCTCGGGCCGCCGGGCGTGCCGCCCGAGGTGGCGCGCTCCCTCTTCGCGCTCGGCGCGGAGCACTCCGAGGGCACCTCGACCCTGGTGGACCGGCTCGCGCTCACCGAGCCGGGGCTCACCGTGCGCCGCGTGGACGCGGAGGTCCTCCCGCCCATGTCCGACTACTGGGCCTTCTGGGGCCGGCAGGTGCCCTTCCTCTTCCTCACCTGCGGGCGCTGGCGCCACTACCACACGCCCGAGGACACCCCGGACAAGCTCGACCTGCCCAAGGTGGCCGCCACCGCGCGCTGGCTGGAGCGACTGGTGCGCGAGGCGTGCGCGCGGCCCGAGCCCGAGGTGCGCTTCCTGCCCGAGGGACGCGACGACGCGGGCACCCTGCGCAGCCTCGCCGACCTCACCCGGCCCCTCGCGCCGCTCTCCCCCGCCGCCGCCCAGGCCCTGCGCACCGCCGAGGCGCTCCTGCAGCAGTGCGACGCGCACGGCAGGCTCCCCGCCTCACTTCGCAGCGCCCCCGTGCAGCTGACCCACCAGCTGGAGGCCGCGCTCTTCTGAGAGCCCCTCAGCGGGAGGCCTGGAGCGTCCCTCCGAAGGTGACGGCCGCACTCTTCCTGGAGGCGCTTTCGGACATGGCGCCAGACGCGCGCGAGGAGCTGCTCGCCCATGCCCGCCAGCAGGACGAAGGAGGCGCCCTCCCCCTCGCCTTCACCTTGGGCGTCCTCCTCGAGGGGCAGGCGCGCACTGGAAGCTGAGCGCCTGGTGCAGCGCGAGGGCTCCTGAGGGGGGCGGAGCGTCACGCCGCGGTGCGAGGTGGAGCCGTCCCGCAGCCTTGGATGCCCGAGAAGTTCCCCAAAGGCACCTTATCGGACGTCGCCTTGTAGGAGCGAAGTAGTAATGGCCGCTTCTAGCAAAGTACAAATGGCCGCTCCGGGCACCCACGTGGGCGCTCCGCGGTGGCCTCATGTCCTGCATGGAGCTGGTCACCATGAGTGCTCGGGAGCTGGACCGCGTCGAAGTCCTCCAGAGAGTCGCTGATCGGCGCCCGCCTGCGCGGTCCTGACATCGAGGAGGGCCGCTGTCAGCTGAGGAAGCGGTCCCCGCGCGTGGTGTACAGCACCGCCCACCCCTCCATCAGCTCCAGCGTCCGGACGTGGTCGCGGGTCGCCTCACCCCCTGCGAAGGTCCACTCGAGCCACTGGCTCACGTACATGAACAGCGCATCGTGCCGGGAGACCGCCTGCATCCCCCGCATCGAGATGCGCCGGATGATGCGGTCCTGCACGGCGTGCATCCGCTCGAGCACCGCCTCGAGCGTCCCGCCCGTCACGCTCAACTCCCAGCAGCGGGAGCCGTCAGGGGCGGCCGTCGGGACCACCTCCACGGGGATGGAGTAGCGGGCAAGGACGGCGTTGGTGAGCTGCTGCCGCAGCGCTTCGCTCCACAGGGGAAACATCGACCGGACCTTTCCGGAGAGTGTGTCGAAGGACGCACCTCTCGCCGGATGTGGCGGTCGAGCCGCCGACACTGCAACACCGCCCAGACGTCGGGGGCAGACGGCTCCTGACAGCCTCCGTCAGCGCCACGGAATGCGCTGGCCGATCGCACTGGACGGCCTGGGCGGGCCGGAGGGCACCTCCCGCGCCACCAGG
>JAKEEX010000579.1 GCA_022616315.1 Myxococcaceae bacterium | reverse complement strand
AGGCACTTCTGGACCAGCGCCTCCACCTCCGGCGGCACCTCCAGCTCCGGCCGCAACTGGCGGAAGGGAGGGGGAGGCTGGGTGTGGTGCTGGACGATGACGTCCATGGAGTCGCGCGACTGGAACGGCGGGCGCCCCATCAGCATGTGGTAGAGCACCACGCCGAGCGAGTAGATGTCGCTGCGCGGGTCACCCTTTCCGTGCGCCTGCTCCGGCGCCATGTACTGCGCGGAGCCGAGGATGACGCCGGCCTGCGTCACCTCGGGGTGGTCCTCCATCAGGCCTTCGTCCTCCTCCCGGTAGGACTTCACCAGCCCGAAGTCGAGGACCTTGACCAGGTCGTGGTCCGAGTCCTCCTTCACCAGCATGACGTTGGCGGGCTTGAGGTCGCGGTGGATGATGCCGGCCTTGTGCGCCTCGCGCAGCGCCCGCGCGATCTGCTGCGAGATGTTCAGCGCGCGCTTCCAGGGCAGCGCCCCGCTCTGCGTGAGGTGCGTGGAGAGCGTGACGCCCTCCAGGTACTCCATGGCGATGTAGAGGACCTCGTCCCCCACCTCGCCGTAGTCGATGATCTGGATGGTGTTGGGGTGCTTGAGCTTCGCCGTCAGCGAGGCCTCGAGGAAGAAGCGCCGCTTGAAGTTCGGGTCCTTGTCCCTGCTGTAGTGCGGGTTGAGGACCTTCAGCGCGACGATGCGGTCCAGCGGGGCCTGCCGCGCCTTGTAGACACGCCCCATCCCTCCCGAGCCGATGCGCTCGAGGATGGTGAAGCGCGAGTCGAGCACTTTGCCGATCAGCGGATCCTGCTTCGCCGGGGCGCCAGAAGAGGGGGCGTTCGTGTCCGCCATGGGGGAGGGCGCGGGCCGGGAAGAGGAAGAAGGGAGACTCCGCGTTGACTTTTCGACGCTAGCACGACGTTGCGCGGTTGCGCATTCGTGACCGACGCCGCGCGCTGACGCATTGCGGCGCCCTGCGCTCACTGAAGCTTGGGTGCAGATGTAGGAGGACTCGCACCGGATGTTGGCGCGCGCAATGGGAGCCCACGCAAGCGCAGCCGGCGGATGTGACGCGGGCTGGCCTCCAGGACCTCCAGGCTAATCCCGTCCTCCAGGGGAAGCACGGTGCCGACCGGAGGAATGGTGCCGGTGCGCGCCATGGCGAGCCCGCCGAGCGTGGTGAAGCCGTCCCCCTCCGGCAGGCTCAGGTCGAGCAGGCGGTTCACCTCGTGGAGGGGCATGTCCGCGGGGACCACCACGGTGCCATCCGGCTCCCGGCGTACGCCCTCCTCGGGAACCTCCCCCTCGCTGAAGATCTCGCCCACCACCTCTTCCACCAGGTCCTCGATGGTGACGAGGCCCTCCACGCCCCCCTGCTCGTCAACGACGATGGTCATCTGCTGGCGCTCGCGCTGCATGTCGCGCAGCACCTGCACGGCGCGCGCGGTGACCGGGACGAAGTGCACCGGACGCATCAGGTCCTCCAGCACGAGCAGGTGCGATTGCCGCTGGAGTGCCAGGAGGTCCTTGGCCACGACGTAGCCCACGATGTTGTCGATGCTGCCCTCGTAGACCGGCATGCGCGAGTGGCCCTCCTCCATGACGACACGCAGGACCTCCTCCGTGGACGCGTGTCGCCGCAGCGCCATGATCTCCTGGCGGGGCACCATCACGGAGGCCACGGACAGCGACGCGAAGTCGAAGGCGCGGGAGACGATTTCTCCGGCGCGCGGGTCCAGAGAGCCGGCGCGGGAGGCATCCTCCACCATCAGCTGCAGCTCCTCGGGGGACAGGCGGCTCTCGGTGAACGAGGTGCGGTCGCCGAAGGCGCGCAGCACGAGGTTGGAGCTCGCGGTGAGGAACCACACCACCGGGCGCATCAGCAGGGACAGGAAGCGCAGCGGGCGCGCCACGGTGAGCGCGTAGCGCTCCGAGTAGCGCAAGGCGAGCGACTTGGGCACCAGCTCGCCCAGCACCAGGGAGAGGAAGGAGATGACGCCCACCACCAACGCGAGCGCCACCTGCGGGGCGCTCCGCCCCAGCCCCACACGGCGCAGGACCTCGGTGAGCGGTGCGGCGAGGGAGGCGCCACCGAAAGCCGCAGCCGTGGCACTCACCACGGTGATGCCAATCTGGACCGTGGCGAGGAAGCGCTCGGGGGAGTTGCGCAGCTCCTGGAGCGGAAGGGCCTGCTTGGGCCGGTGCTCCACCAGCTCCCGCACGCGGGTATGCCGCAGGGACACGACGGCGATCTCCGCCGCGGCGAAGACACCGTTGGCCACGATGAGCAGCAGGATGACGAGCAGGTCGGTGCCGATGCACTCAACGTGTGCGCGCGAGAGACGCCCGGCGGCGTGCTCCAGAGCGAGCCCTTGGACCCAGGTCTCCAGAGCAGCCAACCCCAAGGAACAACCCACCCCCTGGGACCAACCCACCCCTCTCCCCCTGGGAGAGGGACGGGGTGAGGCGGTTGTGCCCCCGCGCCCCAATCCCCGCCCCAGCTCGCGGAAGCCATCTGTTGGCGGAGGGGCGAGCAGCCGTTAAACGCATGGGCCGCACATGCAGACGACCCGACTGCGCAAGGCCCGCACCCACAACCTGCAGGACGTCTCCCTCGAGCTGAAGGAGGGGGAGCTCGTCTGCCTCACGGGCATCTCCGGCTCCGGCAAATCCAGCCTGGCCCTCGACACCCTCTACGCCGAGGGACAGCGCCGCTTCGTGGAGAGCTTCAGCCCCTACGCGCGCCAGTTCCTCGAGCGGCTGGAGCGCCCGCCCATGGAGGGGCTCGAGCCGGTGGCGGCCGGTGTGGCGGTGGACCGCCGCGCGCCCGTCAAGAGCAGCCGCTCCACCGTGGCCACCCTCGCCGACGTGGAGGCGTACCTCTCCGCGCTCTTCACCCGCGAGGCGCTGCCGGTCTGTCCCGACTGTCACCTGGAGGCGCGAAGGACGGACGCGGGTGACGCTGCGTCTGCACTGCTCGAGGGAGCGGACGGTGAGGTGGCAATCCTCAGCCATCCGCTGCGCATCCCGGACACGGCGGCCTTCCTCAATGTGCGCGCGCAGCTGCTGCGCGACGGCTACCGGCGCCTGCTGGTGCAGAACGAGGTCCGCGAGCTCGAGTCCCTGAGGCCCAGCGAGGCCACCGACCCGGCGGGCGTGGCGCAGGTGGTGCTGGACCGGGTGACGCTCGTGCCGGGGAGCCTCGGCCGCATCACCCAGGCGCTGGAGACCGCCTGGTCCCGCGCGGAAGGCGAGGCCCTCTGCACCACGCCCACGGGTGCGCGGAAGCTCCGGCGGGGCCTCGTGTGTCCGCGCTGCGCTCGCGCCTTCGAGCCGGCGCGGCCCGGGCTCTTCAGCTACCAGTCGCCCGTCGGTGCGTGCGCCACCTGCCGCGGCTTCGGACGCACCATCGGCATCGACTGGGGCAAGGTCATCCCGGACGCGTCGCTCAGCCTGGCGGGAGGGGCCATCCGACCGTGGACCGGCAAGTCCACCGAGTGGGAGCGCCGGATGCTGGGGACGTTCGCGCGCAGGCAGCGCATCCCCATGGACGTGCCGTGGCGCGAGCTACGCCCGGCGCAGCAAGAGGCGGTGCTCGAGGGAGAAGGGGACTACAGCGAAGGCCGCTACCCGGGCGTGCGCGCGTGGTTCCGCTGGCAGGAGGGCCGCACCTACAAGATGCACGTGCGGGTGCTGCTCTCGCGCTACCGGGCCTACTCGCTGTGCGGAGACTGCGGTGGGGCGCGCCTCAACGCCGCCGCGCGCGGCTACCGCGTCGGAGGACTCGGGCTCGCGGACTGGCACGCGCTGGAGGTGTCCGAGGTCCGCGCGCGGCTGGACGCCCTCCGCACCACGACGGGACAGGGCGAGCTGGTGCGCCGCGAGCTGTCGGGACGGCTCGGCTACCTCGAGCGGGTGGGGCTCGGCTATCTCACCCTGGACCGCCAGGCGCGCACCCTCTCCGGCGGCGAGGCACAGCGCGTCTCGCTCACCACGGCGCTCGGCACCTCCCTCACGGGAGCCCTCTTCGTGCTGGACGAGCCCACCGTGGGCCTCCACCCGGCGGACGTGCCTCCCCTGGTGCAATCCATGGGGGACCTCGCGGCGCGCGGCAACATTGCCCTCGTCGTCGAGCACGACCCGCTCGTCATCCGTGCTGCCCATCGCGTCGTGGAGCTGGGCCCCGGTGCGGGGCGACACGGCGGCCGCCTCCTGTTCGATGGGACTCCCGATGCGCTCGCACGCCGCACGGAGCTTCCCACGGGCCGGCTCCTCGCAGAGGGCAGCTCCGTGGAGCGCTCGGTGCGCCTCCGCTCGGGTGAGCTCCTCGTGCGCAACGCACGCGAGCACAATCTGCGCGGTGTGGAGGTGCGCATCCCGCTCGGGAACCTGTGCGTCATCACCGGACCGAGCGGCTCGGGGAAGAGCACGCTGATGGAGGAGGTCCTCCACCGCTCCGTGGCGCGCCATCTGGGAGAGAAGGGCGTGGAGCCACCCGGCGCGTGCGACGGCGTCGAGGGCGTGGAGGCGCTGCGCCACGTGGTCTACGTGGACCAGTCCCCCCTGGGCCGCACGAGCCGCGGAAACCCCGCGACGTACACGAAGGCGTGGGACCGGCTGCGCGAGCGCTTCTCGGACGAGCCGGATGCCCAGGTCCGGGGCCTCACCCCCGCGCACTTCTCCTTCAACGTGGAGGGAGGGCGGTGCGAGGCCTGTGCAGGCGAGGGCAGCGAGACGGTGGAGATGCAGTTCCTCGCGGACGTGGCGCTCCAGTGCCCCGTGTGCCGGGGACGGCGCTTCAAGGACGACGTGCTGGCGGTGCGCCACTGCGGCCTCAGCGTGGCGGATGCGCTGGCCCTCACCGTGGACGACGCGCTCGACACCTTCGGGGATGACGGTGACCTGGTGCGAGCACTCTCGCCGCTGCAGCGACTCGGCCTGGGTTACCTGCCGCTGGGGCAGCCCCTGTCCACGCTGTCGGGAGGTGAGGCGCAGCGAGTGAAGCTGGCACGTGCGCTGGGCAGCCGGCAGAAGGGTGCGCTGTTCCTGCTCGATGAGCCGAGCGCAGGTCTGCACGACGCGGACGTACGGCAGGTGCTGCGTGCGCTCCACGAGCTGGTGGACGCGGGCGCGAGCGTGGTCGTGGTGGACCACGACGTCACGCTGATGAAGGCGGCGGACTGGCTCATCGACCTGGGGCCGGGAGGCGGGCGCCACGGGGGCACCCTCGTGGCGGAGGGCACGCCGGAGGCCGTCGCTCGCGGTGAAGGGGCCACTGCGCGTGCGCTGCGCGGCGAGGTCGGGGCACGTTCCCCTCTCCCCCTGGGAGAGGGACAGGGTGAGGGGGTTGCGCAACCACGAGCCGGAGACCGAGTCATCGAAGTCGAGCGCGCCCGCGAGCACAACCTGCGCGACGTGTCCTGCCACATCCCGCTCCAGAAGCTCGTGGTGGTCACGGGGCCGAGCGGCTCGGGCAAGAGCAGCCTCGTCTTCGACGTGGTGTTCGCCGAGGGACAGCGGCGCTTCCTGGAGACGCTGACTCCCTACGCGCGCCAGTTCCTCCCCACGCTTCCGCGGCCGGAAGTGGAGCGCATCAGCGGCATTCCTCCCGCGGTCGCGCTCGAGCAGCGCACATCCCGTGCTGGCGCCACCAGCACCGTGGCCACCGTGACGGAGGTCGCGCACTACCTGCGTCTGCTCTTCGCCAAGCTGGGCCAGGCGCACTGCCCGCGGGACGGAGCGCCCATTGCTCCGCTGTCCGCGGACGCGCTCTACAAGCGCCTCACCTCCCTTCGCGGCGAGCGGACGCTGCTGGCGCCGGCGGTGCGTGCGCGCAAGGGCACCTACCTGGACGTCTTCACCGCGGCCGCGCGTGCAGGCGTCACCACCGCCATCGCGGACGGCAAGGAGGTATCCACGGACGACCCGCCCCGGCTCGCGCGCAACCGCGAGCACGACATCGACCTGGTGGTCCATCGCGGCCGCCTCGCCCGCCTCCCACGCTCCCTCTTCGAGCGGGCACTCACCTGGGGCCACGGCACCCTCAAGGTGCGCGATGCGTCCGGTGCGGAGCTTCTCCTCTCCACGGAGCGCGCGTGTCCGACCTGCGGCACCGCGGTGCCGGAGCTGGACCCGCGCTGGTTCTCCTTCAACACCCGTCAGGGTCGCTGTGAGTCGTGCGAGGGAACGGGAGTGCACGGCGGCACCGAGGCCCTCGACGAGGGCAGCCATGTCCCGTGCCGCGCCTGCAAGGGCTCGCGTCTGGCACCCGTTCCGCGGGCAGTGCAGCTGTTCGGTGTGCACTACCACGAGGTGGTGCAGCGCTCGGTGACGGCAGCGCTCGCGCTCGTGCGGGGCTGGAGATTCACCGGGGATGCGGCGCTCCTCGGCGAGCCCTCGCGCGGAGAGCTACTCCGTCGCCTCGAGTTCCTCGAGCGGGTGGGGCTCGGCTATCTGTCGTTGGACCGCTCGGCGCGGACCCTCTCCGGAGGGGAGATGCAGCGGCTGCGGCTGTCCGCGCAGCTGGGTGCGGGACTCACCGGCGCCCTGTACGTGCTGGACGAGCCCACCATCGGCCTGCATCCGCGCGACACACAGCGGCTGCTGCAGAACCTGCGCGCGCTCGTGGACACGGGCTCCACGGTCCTGGTGGTGGAGCACGACACGGACACCATTCTCGCCGCGGACCACGTCATCGAGCTGGGCCCCACAGGCGGGCGTGGCGGCGGGCGAATCCTCGCGGAGGGAACCCCGCAGGCGGTGCTCGCAACTCCCGGCACACCCACGGCGGCAGCGCTGGAGGCGACGCGTGAGGTGCCCCTCTCCACGCGCCCTGCGTCCGAAAAGTGGCTCACCCTCACGGGGGCGAGCGCGAACAACCTCAAGAGTGTGGACCTGCGCCTTCCTCTCGGGCGACTGACGGCGGTGTCCGGCGTGTCCGGCTCCGGGAAGAGCACGCTCGTGCGTCAGGTCCTTCATCCTGCGCTCCGCGAGCAGCTGGGTCTTGCAGGTGCTGCTCCGGGCCCGTACGCGGAGCTGCGGGGATGGGAGCCGCTCAAGCGCGTGATGGCGGTGGACCAGTCCCCCATCGGTCGCACACCGCGAAGCGTCCCCGCCACGTTCCTGGGCATCTGGGACGAGCTTCGCCGGGTCTTCGCCGCGCTGCCGGACTCGCAGCTGCGCGGCTTCACCGCGACGCGCTTCTCATTCAATGCCACGGCGGGTGGGCGGTGTTCCGCGTGCGAGGGACAGGGCTCCATCAGCCACGAGATGTCCTTCCTCCCGGACGTCGTGACACCTTGCGAGGCGTGCGGCGGCGCGCGCTTCGACGCGGCGACGCTGGAGGTGCGCTACCGGGGCCTGTCCGTCGGGGACGTGCTCCGGCTGTCCGCGGAGGAGGCGAAGGACGTCTTCAGCGCATTCCCGAAGGTCGCGGCCCCGCTCGCGTGTCTCACGGACCTGGGCGTGGGCTACCTGCAGCTGGGGCAGGGCTCGCACACCCTGTCCGGTGGCGAGGCCCAGCGCCTGAAGCTCGCCGCGGAACTCACCGCGGGAGCGCGGCACGAGCCCACGCTCTACGTGCTCGACGAGCCCACCACCGGCCTGCACCTCGGGGACGTCCGACGTCTCATCTCCTTCCTGGGGCGGCTGGTGGACCGCGGGGACACGCTGGTCGTCATCGAACACCACCCGCTCGTCATCGCTGCGGCGGACCACCTCGTGGAGCTGGGACCCGAGGGAGGCGACGTGGGAGGTCGAATCGTCGCGGAGGGAGCGCCAGCCGACGTGGCACGTCGCAAGACCGCGACTGCCAACGTCCTGCGCGCGCTCCTCGCGGGGCAGCAGGGCTCCTCAACGTCGTCCGTCGAGCAGGCTGGCCCGAGGCGTGTGAGAGCACGGTCCACGGCTGCGCGAAACGCACGTTGACGGCCCCTCACCCTTTCTCCCTCTCCCCGAGGAGAGGGGATTTGGGCTCGAGTGTCCGACACGGTGGCGAAGTTCCCCTCTCCCTCTGGGAGAGGGACAGGGTGAGGGCAAGCGAACGAAGCCATGTGCCCGCGTCACCCCCCGTGCAGAGGCATCCGTCGCTTCGGGCCGCCCCGGCTCTT
>JAKEEX010000578.1 GCA_022616315.1 Myxococcaceae bacterium | reverse complement strand
CGTGGGCCCCTGATGGTGGGCCCAGCGCACGCTCACTCCGAGCACTTCCCGCAGAGCGCGTCGGCGAAGCCGGGTGCGCTCAGGAGCTGGTCCGCGGCGTTGTCCAGGGCCCGGTTGACGGTCTCCTGGTAGTTCACCTCGCTGCCCGCGCGCCCGTAGTTCTCGCCCACCCCTGTGAGCTCGCCCTTCCAGCAGGGCAGCTCGGAGCCGGCGAACGCGAGGGTCACCTCGAGGCCCACCTTGCCGTCGAACTCGGAGTTGCGGAAGACCTTCTCCTCGAGGCGCAGCTGGGTCACCCTCACGTGCATGGCGCCGGGGGTCTTCGTGCCCAGCGACTGACCGGCGCGCTCGAGGGCGCGCTCCAGGGCGCTCTGCACGTAGCTGGCGACATCCCCCTCCATCCGGATGGGGTACTGCACGTTGGGTTCGTCCTCCGTGAAGCGGACGCCCACGTTTCCCTGCTCCTGCCGGCCGTCGATCACCACCACCGACAGCGGTGCCGCGCAGGAGGGAACGGTGCGCGACGTGCCCATCTCCTCCGAGGTGAAGTAGCTGGGCTCGAAAGCAGTGGCGCCCGTCTGGGCGCCCGCGCAGGCAACGGCACACGAGGAGAGCAGCAGGAAACAGGCGCGGCGCATCGAGACATCCTCCAGACAGTGAAGCGGCGAGCCCAGAAACCCGCTCTTGTCATCCCTGACGCGGGTCGCTGCAGCACCGGACCGGTCCAATGGACTGGCTCTTACCATCAGAGCGGGCGCTCACGGACGCACCTCGTGGCTGAACCGCGAGCAGGGGTTGCTGGGTTCGTGCGGAAGTTTGTGAAAGTACAGCCAGACGCTATGTTCTTCAGTGACGCTACACACGCCAAAGGGAGACCATGTCACTTACGCGAACCAGCCCCCTGATGCTGTCCCTCCTCGTCGCAGTCGTCACTGCCGGATGCACTCACCATCTCGAACCGACACTCAAGGTCGAGCTCACAAACATCCAGCCACGGGCCCTGGACGTCGCGCTCGTCATCCCGCAGGAGCTACGGACGCGAACGGACACCTACGGTTCCTTCGCAACGCTCGGGTTCGGCAACACCTGGGTGTGTTCGACGGGCGTCGGCCTGGTTCCTGCCCTGGAGCGGATGGCGAAGTCGACGTTCAAGCACGTCCGGATCGTGTCGAGCGCCCAGGAGGCTGGAGACGCAGACCTCCGACTCGAGCCGACGGTGGCAGAGCTCCGCCAGATGCCGGAGCGCTCCGGGTTCTGGATTTCGTTCAAGCTCCGGGCGGTCGCGCAGGACGGGGTGGGTGTGCCCTGGCTCGACAAGACCTATGAGGAAGTCGAAGAAGGAAGCACAGCTGCAGCAGTCTGGGGGGGATCCTTCGCTGCAGCCGCGGCCCTATTGACCCCCACCGAGCGCGCCATGGAACGGGCGCTCATGAAGCTGTCCGTGGACCTCCAGCGGATCGACAAGCCCGCGGGGCCGCAGAGCTAGAGCTGGCGTCCGGGTGGGGGCGGAGGCACTGGCGCCCCTCCCCCACCGGAGCATTTCGACCGCCGCTGCTTCACCCCGCTCGACCCGCGCCTCGAATCAATCCGGCAGGCCGAACAAGAGCGAGGTGTTCACCCCACCAAAAGCGAAGTTGTTCGACAGGACCCGCCGGACCGGACGTTCCTCCACCTGACGGACGTAGCGCAAGCCTTCGCACGCGGGGTCCACCTCGTCGAGGTTGATGGTCGGTGCAACGAACCCGTGCCGCATCATCAGCACGCTGAAGCCGGCCTCGAGCGCGCCGCACGCCGCCAGGGTGTGGCCGGTGAGGCCCTTGGTGGAGGAGACGGGGACGTCGCCTCCCATCACGTCGAGCGTCGCCTGGGCCTCCACCGTATCCCCGAGCTGTGTGCCCGTCGCGTGCGCGTTGACGTAGTCCACGTCGCCCGAGCGCAGCCCCGCGGACGCGAGGCAGGAGGCGATGGTGCGCGCCATGCCGGCGCGTGAAGGCGCAGACATGTGCTCGGCATCACACTGCGTGGAGAACCCCAGCACCTCCGCGAGGATGGGGGCGCCACGCCGAAGCGCGTGCGAGAGCTCCTCGAGCACGAGGATTCCCGCGCCCTCGCCCACCACCAGCCCGTCGCGCTGCCGGTCGAAGGGCCGGGGCGTGGAGGAAGGCGACGCATTGAACGCGCGGGACGTCCCTCCGAGGATGTCGAAGGTGGCCGCCGTGCTGGGGTGCAGCTCCTCCGCACCTCCGCACAGCATGATGTCCTGGGCGCCCGAGAGGAGCGTCTCGTAGCCCTGCCCAATGGCCTGGCTGCTCGAGGCACACGCAGCGGCCGGCGCCCACACACGCCCCGTCACCCCGAACATCAGCGCGAGGTTGGCCGCTGCGGAGTGGCTCATCATCTGCAGGAAGGTGGTGGACTTGAGCCCGCGCACTCCATCGGTGCGCAGCGTGTCGAAGAAGAACTCCGTGGCCGCGGGGCTGCCCACCGTCTGCCCCACCGACAGGCCGACCCTGCCGGAGCGGAGGAGCTCCGCGTCCACGCGCGCGTGGGCAATCGCCTGCTGGGCCGCAGCGGCCGCCAGCAGCGCCACCCGCCCCATGGAGCGCCGGTATTCGCGGGGAATGGCCTTCTCGTCCAGGCCCTCCACCGTGGCGCCCACGCGCGTGGCCATGCCCTTCCACCCGTCCCAGGCCGGAATGGCCTTGACGCCGGAGCGGCCCTCCCTCAGCGCGGAGAGCACCTGCTCGGGACCGTTGCCGATGGGGCTGTACAGCCCCATGCCCGTGATGACGACACGTCGCTGCTTCATGCCTGGGCGACCCGCTTGAAGAGGTGTTCGAAGCCGATGAGGAAGCCGCAGGTGACGAAGGCGCTGACCGTCACGCCCACGACGCCGGGCAACAGGACGTTCTGTCCCGTGAGGTAGAGGTTCTCGATGCGCGT
>JAKEEX010000068.1 GCA_022616315.1 Myxococcaceae bacterium | reverse complement strand
GGTTCTCCTCGCAGCTGTGGCCGCTGGCGCATGATGGTGTCCACCCGCAGCTCCAACCCGCGCGTGAAGTACCAGGCCGCGGACAACCAGCCACCGAGGTTGACGCCCTTCTGTCCGGACCGGTCGTACCGGAGCGCCTCCACCGTGCCCAGCAGGTGAAGGCCGCGCACCACCTCGAGGTCCGCCTGCAGGTAGCCCACGCCTCCGAGGTTGGCGCCGTCCTCCATGTTGCTGCTCATCAGCACGTCCAGCTCGCCCATCAGCGCAAGGTCCGCGGAGGGAGCGAAGCGCCCGAACACACCGTGGGCCTGCCGGAGCGCATTGCGCTGTCCCGTCAGCGCGTCCGCTCCCGCGGAGGTCACCAGCGTGGAGACGCCGCCGGTCAGGTTGGGTGCGAAGGCGTACTCGAAGTAGCCGGAGACGCCGCGCTCCCTGTAGTCGTCGGGACCCAGCTGGTAGTTGCCCAGGATGCCCATCACCTCGGCCCGGATCGCCTCGTTGTTGTAGGCGACCGCCAGGCCATGCTGCTGGAACTGGTTGAGGTCCACGCGCGTGGCCTCTCGCACCCAGAGCGTATGCTCCACGGCGCGCAGGCCGAAGGGCAGGTTCATGCGCCCGGCGCGCAGGAGGATGCTGTCCTCTGCCAACGACAGCCCCGCCCAGTATTCGCGCGCCACCAGCTTCGTCCCATCCTCCTCGGGGACCACACGCGTGATGGACGCGTGCTGCGCCCCCCTCAGCGTCACTCCGAGCGAAGCGGCTGCGCGGAACGGCCCCGAGAGGACACCCGCCCAGACGTCACTGGCCATCTGCAGCGGACGAACCGCCGAGCTCTGCGAGCCGTTGTTGGGGTTGGCGCTCTGCGTGTACAGCGCACCGCCGCGGAACGACGCCCCCAGCAGCAACCACTCCGGAGGCTGCACCAGCCCCCACACGGGGCCCGTGGTCGGGCTCACCTCCCCGTCATCGGAGGGAGGGCTCCACTGCGTCTCCAGGAGCAGCTCCGACTGAGCGCGCCCGTATTGCGTCAACAACCCAGCGCCGCTCGGGTCCACGTGACACGAGCCGCAGTTGGCGTAGTTGTGCTTGACCATCCAGGGGTAGGCCCCCGCGGAGAGCGGAAGGACCATGACCCCCAGTCCGAGGAGGAGTGCAAGAGCGCGCATCACGAGGCCGTGAGCCTACGACCCTTTGGCCTCGAACGCGACATCCACCACGATGTCCGGCTTCACCGTGATGCCCGCGTAGCTGGGCACCTCCACGCCGAAGTCACGGAAGTTGAACTTGAGCACTCCGGTCACCGCGTGCGCATCCCCGGTGCGCTGCACCTTGTAGGTGAAAGGCACCTCCTTGGTGACACCGTGGAGCGTGAGCTTTCCGTTCGCCTGCCCCTCGCTCGCCTGCCCGGCCTGCGGAAGCTTCAGCGCCCCGCGCGGCACCACCAGCACCGCGTTGGGGAACTTCGCGGTGTCCAGGTACTTCTCCTTCATGTGCCGGTCGCGCAGCGCGATGCCGGTGTCCAGCGTGTCCAGCGGCACCTTGAAGGTGAGCGCCTTCCCGTCGTCCTCGAGCGCCAGCTTCTGCGTGGTCCCCACCAGCGTGAAGCCCATGGGCCCCTTGCCGGTGAACTTCACCGTCGGAGTGCCCTGCGCGGTGAAGCCCTGCGCACCTGCCATTCCCGCAAATGCCACGACTGCCACCATCAGAAGAGTCCACGTCCCTCGCATCACCATTCAGCCCTCCATGCGGCCTTCGACATGCGCCGGATGCCGGCGGAGCCGACGCGCACCGGACGCCCTAAATTCGTGGAGTCTCTCGGATGCATGACTCCGTCAATTGGTGCTGACAACCTGCGTCGCAAGCCCAGGAAAACAGGTGTCCCGCTTCGCATTCCTGTCCTCGAGCGGGGTTGAAGCGTTCGGAAGACAGCAGAACGGGGGGCCGGTTGGACGGGCGTTTTGAGCGCGGACTAAAACCGGGGAGCCCCCGGAAGCAAGCGAAACCTGCCCCGGGGGGCGAGGCTGTGCTGAAGCGTCCGCGGGGCCGTGAGACCGCGGGCGGCCAACCCCTCGACATTCGCTGTCCGACGACACGTCTCAGAGGAGTTGCACCCAATGAACCAGCTGTCCCGTACCGGAGAGCGGGCCTCCCGCGCTCCGTCGCATCCGCGCAGTGGGTTGAAGCGTCTGGCCGCCCTCGCGGCACTGGTGTTCGGAATGCCCGCCCTGGCCAGCGAGGCCGAGCTCGTCCTCCCGGACTTCACCACCACCACGTTCCCCTCCCTCGGCAACATCGACGGGAGGACGCTCCTGATGAGCGGCATCGTGGTGTGCATCATCGGCCTCGTCTTCGGCTTCGCCCAGTTCACCGCCCTGCGCAAGCTGCCGGTGCACCGGTCGATGCTCGAGATCTCCGAGCTCATCTACGAGACGTGCAAGACGTACCTCATCACGCAGGGGAAGTTCATCCTGATGCTCGAGGTGCTCATCGGCGCGGTGATGGTGGGCTACTTCGGCTTCCTGCGGCACATGGAGCCGGTGAAGGTCGCCACCATCCTGCTCTTCAGCCTCGTCGGCATCGGGGGCAGCTACGCGGTGGCGTGGTTCGGCATCCGGGTGAACACCTTCGCCAACAGCCGCACCGCCTTCGCCTCCCTGCGCGGCAAGCCCTACGACACCTACGCCATCCCGCTCCGCGCGGGCATGTCCGTGGGCATGATGCTCATCAGCCTCGAGCTCCTGCTGATGCTCTTCATCCTGCTGTTCGTCCCGGCGGACTTCGCGGGGCCCTGCTTCATCGGCTTCGCCATCGGTGAGTCGCTGGGCGCCAGCGCCCTGCGCATCGCCGGCGGCATCTTCACCAAGATTGCGGACATCGGCTCGGACCTGATGAAGATCGTCTTCCGCATCAAGGAGGACGACGCGCGCAACCCGGGCGTCATCGCCGACTGCACGGGCGACAACGCGGGCGACTCGGTGGGCCCCACCGCGGACGGCTTCGAGACCTACGGCGTCACCGGCGTCGCGCTCATCACCTTCATCCTGCTGGCGGTGGCTCCGGCGTACCAGGTGCCGCTGCTGGTGTGGATCTTCGTGATGCGCATCGTGATGGTGCTCGCCTCGCTGGCCTCCTACGCCCTCAACGGCGTCATCCAGCGCGCGCGGTACCTGAACGCGGACCGCATGAACTTCGAGGCGCCCCTCACGTTCCTGGTGTGGCTCACCTCGGTGGTATCGGTGGTGCTCACCTACGTCGTGAGCTACCTGCTCATCCCGGACATCGGCGGTGACCCGACGCTGTGGTGGAAGCTCGCCACCATCATCACGTGCGGCACGCTTGCGGGCGCCATCATCCCGGAGGTCATCAAGGCCTTCACCTCGACCGAGAGCCGCCACGTGCGCGAGGTGGTGACGGCCTCCAAGGAGGGCGGCGCCTCCCTCAACGTCATCTCGGGCCTGGTGGCGGGCAACTTCTCCGCCTACTGGATGGGCATCGTCATCGCGCTGCTGATGGGCTCGGCCTTCTACGTCAGCGGCATGGGGGTGGACGGTCAGGGCGTCGGTCAGCTGATGATCGCCGCGCCGGTGTTCGCCTTCGGCCTGGTGGCGTTCGGCTTCCTCGGCATGGGCCCGGTCACCATCGCGGTGGACTCCTACGGCCCCGTGACGGACAACGCGCAGAGCGTCTACGAGCTGTCCCTCATCGAGAACGTGCCCAACGTGAAGGAGGAGGTGAAGAAGGAGTTCGGCTTCACCCCGGACTTCGAGCGCGGCAAGGAGTTCCTCGAGGAGAACGACGGCGCGGGCAACACCTTCAAGGCCACCGCCAAGCCGGTGCTCATCGGCACCGCCGTGGTGGGCGCCACGACGATGATCTTCTCCATCATCGTGCTGCTGGTGGGCCGCAAGGTGGGCACGTCGATTCAGCTGGACCCGGCGCTGACGGCCAACCTGTCCGTCCTGCACGCCCCCTTCCTCCTGGGCCTGGTGACGGGCGGTGCGACCATCTACTGGTTCACCGGAGCCTCCATGCAGGCGGTGAGCACCGGCGCCTACCGGGCGGTGGAGTTCATCAAGGCCAACATCAAGCTGGAGGGTGTGGAGAAGGCGAGCGTGAAGGACTCCAAGCGCGTCGTGGAGATCTGCACCCAGTACGCGCAGAAGGGCATGGTGAACATCTTCCTCGGGGTGTTCTTCAGCACCCTGGCGTTCGCGTGCCTGGAGCCGTTCTTCTTCATCGGCTACCTCATCTCCATCGCGGTCTTCGGCCTGTACCAGGCGGTCTTCATGGCCAACGCGGGCGGCGCCTGGGACAACGCCAAGAAGCTCGTGGAGACGGAGCTGAAGGCGAAGGGGACGGAGCTGCACGCGGCCACGGTGGTGGGTGACACGGTGGGCGACCCGTTCAAGGACACCTCGAGCGTGGCGCTCAACCCGGTCATCAAGTTCACCACCCTCTTCGGCCTCCTGGCCGTGGAGCTGGCGGTGGAGATGAACCGCGAGAACGGCACGACCACCACGGTGCTCGCGGGCATCTTCTTCGTGGCGGCGATGGTGTTCGTCTACCGCAGCTTCTACGGGATGCGCATCGAGTCGGGCGTGGCCGCGGCGAAGGAGGAGGCCGCGGCGGGCGTCAAGATGGCCGGGGGCTGAGCGAGAGGGTGAGGCCCGAGCGGGGGCGGCTGAAGGAGGCGCTGCAGGGCGCGTCCGACGGTCGCCCCCGTCGTCTTTTCGGGTCGGGTGCTGGCGCAACGCCCTGCCCGCGCGTGCAGCCGCGGAAGCTCCGACGCTCCCCCGGTCGTGCGCAGCGTTCCTACGATGACAGCACCCCTCCGCTCGTGTTGACGCTTGCGCGAATCGCGAGGGGGTGCGCCGCAGGGCCCCTTGAGCCCGTGCTCAGCTGCGGGGTGCATGGAGCGGGAGCTTCCACCCACGACGTTGCCCGGACCGGCCGGGGGCGAAGCCCCGGCGCACGGCCCCCGCACCCCGCCCCTGTCACAGGGCGAGAGGGGCTTCGAAGCGCGCGCCGTGCTCTTTCTGCTCCCCGGTGCGCTCGTGGTGACGGAGGCGCCCATGCGCGTCACGGCGCGCCTGGACGCGTGCGTGTCGGTGTGTCTGTGGGACGCGCGCCAGCGGCTCGCCGGCGTGAGCCTCTTCTCGCTGCCACGCGCAGAGGGCAGGACGCAGTCCCCGGACCGCTACGGTGACACCTCCACCCGTCTCCTGCTGGAGCAGCTCCGCCTGCGGGGCAGCGAGCCCAGCAGGCTGGAGGCGAAGGTCTTCGGTGGCGCACACCTGGGGGCGGGAGAGGGCGGGCCTCACCGCGTGGGGGAGCGCAACGTCGCGGCCGCGCTGGAGACGCTCCGCGCCGCGAGCGTCCGCCTCACCGCGGCGGACGTGGGGGGCGGACGGGGACGGAGGCTCGTCTTCCTCACGGACCAGGGCCGCGCCTGGGTGCGACACCTTTGATGCCGCGCGATTGTTGCAGGAGATGCCCCGGGCCGTGATGGAAACGTGACGCGTGCGTGGTGAGGTCCACCCGCGCCCATGTCCACGCTCCCGCCGAACGCCCAGCCCACCTCTCCGCCGCCCAGCGAGGGTGACCCCCTCATCGGCCGCACCTTCAATCAGCGCTTCAAGGTGCTGGAGCCCCTCGGCAGTGGAGGCATGGGCAAGGTGTACCGCGCGCTCCAGCTGCCGCTCGGGCGGGTGGTGGCGCTGAAGGTACTCCAGTCGGGCATCAACGCGTCTTCGGACCCCCAGTTCCTCGAGCGGTTCCTGCGCGAGGCGGCCCTCACCTCGAGGCTCCGCCACCCCAACACCGTCACCGTCATCGACTATGGGCGCAGCGAGGACGGTATCCCCTACATCGCCATGGAGTACCTCGAGGGGCGGACCCTCGCGCAGGAGCTCCAGCGTGCGGGGGCGCTGCCCTGGCAGCGCGCGGTGGAGATTGCGCAGCAGGTCTGCCGCTCCCTGCGCGAGGCGCACCGGCTCGGCGTGGTGCACCGCGACCTCAAGCCCGCCAACGTCATGTTGCTGAACGAGGCGGACGGGACGCTGGTGAAGGTGCTCGACTTCGGGCTCGTGAAGTCCATCGCCCCCGAGCAAGAGGAGAAGGAGATCGACCTCACGCGGGGCGGCATCTTCCTCGGCTCGCCGCGCTACATGGCACCGGAGCAGGCGAGGAACACCGCGGACGCTCGGAGCGACGTCTACAGCCTCGGCGTCCTGCTCTACCAGATGCTGTGCGGGCGCACACCCTTCACCCAGACGGACGCGCTGGACCTCATCATCGCGCACCACAAGGAGGCCGTGCCGCCCATCCGCATGGTGAGGCCGGACCTGGACGTTCCTCCTGTGGTGGAGGCGGTGGTGATGCGCTGCCTGCAGAAGGCACCGGCGGCGCGCTACGCCTCCATGGATGCGCTGCTGGAGGCGCTGCGTGAGGCGTCCGGACAGGGCGGGACGACCGGGGCCTTCACGCGGCCTCCGGGCAATCCGACCGGGAGCCATGCTGCCATCACCTCGGGCGCCCACACCCAGCCCACTCCCTCCGCGGGGCTGCGAGCGCCCGGGCTCGGCACGGGCTCCTTCTCGCGGCCGGTGCCGGGCCTTCACACCGGCTCGCACCCCATGCCCGCACGGCGTCGCTCGGCCACGTTGCTGGTGGTGGCGGTGGTCGGTGTGAGCGGCGTGGCCTTCGGGCTCGGGGCCCTGCTGCTGCTGCGCGGCGAGCCCGCGCCCGTGGCGGCTGTCCCGTCCCCCGCGGAGCAGGCCGCAGCTCCAGCGCCGAGCGCTCCCGCCACGACCCCCGATGGCCCGGTGCGGTTCCGCGTGGACAGCATCCCGCAGGGCGCGCGCGTGGTGTGGGAAGGGAAGGAGCGCGGGGTGACACCGCTGGTGCTGGAGGTGGCGCCCGGTCCGGACGGCGTCGCGATGGCCGAGTTCACGTTCCTCCGGGACGGCTATGTGCCGGACCGGGTGACTGCCGGGGGGCGCGGCGAGGTGCTCGTCACCCAGCGACTGCAGCAGAAGCCGGCCTCCGGGGTCGTCCCTGCGCGTGGCGTGGCTTCCGCGGCTCCCCAGCGCGCGACGCCCGAGACTGCCGCCGTCGCGCGGCCGGCGAGCGCGCAGACCACCGAGACCGCTCCCGCACCGGCAACGGCACCGAGCACCCCGGCGGTGGCCGCCGCAGGCGGGCCTGCTCCCGCTCCCGTGGTGGTCGCGGCGAGCACCCAACCCGCTCCGCTTCCGGAAGCTCCCGCTGCCGCGCGCGCTGGGCCCATCAGCCTCCCCGAGGGCGCCATCCCGCCGCGCGAGGAGCCGGGCAATGCGCCCCCGGAGTTCCCCGATGCAGCACGTGCCTCCGGAAAGGAGGGGATGGTGGTGCTCAAGGTGGTCATCACCGTGGACGGCACCGTGGGGGACGTGAAGGTGATGAGCGGCGAGGAGCCCTTCGTGTCCGCGGCGAGCAGCGCGGTGCGCACGTGGCGCTACCGTCCGGCCTTCGTCGACGGGCGCGCGGTGACCGTCTACCGCGTCCTGAAGATTCCCTTCCGCCTGCGCCGCTGAGCCTGGGGGAAGCCCCGGAGCGCCAGGGGGGGACCTCGGCGACCACCAGCACCGGGCCGGGGGTTGCCGGGCCTCGCACCCTGGCGACTCCGCGTCGCGACCGGCCTCCGTCCCCTCCGACGGGAGGTCGGTGCACCCCGGAGAATAGCGCAGCTTCCGTCACGGAGCGCTCACGCCCCGGCGAGCTCTGTGCAATGGAGGAGAGCGCGCGTGGCCTTCTCCTGCGCTCTTTCGCTGCCTTGCTCGCCCGCTTGGCGTTCATGCGGTGGGACGCTCGTTCGCTCGACTGCAGTCCATGCTCCACATCAACGTTGACGTTGACGTTGACGTTGACGTTGACGTTGACGTTGACGGCGACGGCGACGGCGACGTGAACGCGGCCGACTGGTCAGACGCGACCCTCGTCACCGTCAAAGGCCGATGCGGCTCCCCGCCGTGCCAAAGCACGTGACTCGGCCATGGGGCGCCCGGCCTTGCTGATGCGCTGCGGGTTCTCGAGTTCGTTTAGGCAGAGACGCACCAGCGAGGCTGCGAGCTCCTTTAGAGCTTCGTCGTCATGCTCACGAAGCTGCGTCGCGGATTTCGTCC
>JAKEEX010000577.1 GCA_022616315.1 Myxococcaceae bacterium | reverse complement strand
TGGCGCATGGCCGCAATGGGTGCCGGGTTCGGCATGCTCGCGGCGGTGGGAGCGGGGATGTTCGCCACCCGGCGCGTGCTGGATGCGCCGCCGTCCGTGACACTGCGCGAACTTGCGGGCTAGAGGCGCGGCGACAGGATGAAGAGCCCGCTCGACACGTTGGTGAGCGCGTCGAGCGAGCACTCCGGAGAAGAGGTTGCGCCGGTTCACTCCATGACGCGTCAGGCCGGCGCCGGACCCAGGCCCACGTCACCCCAGCGCACCACGGCCGCACCAGCGCTCGACACGCTGCCGATGGTGTAGAGCATCACCAGGTCCCCCTTCTTGATGCGGCCGGCGTGGGCCGCGTGGAAGAGGTTGGTGGGCATGAGCACCGGACCCGTGTTGGCGTAGCGGTCGTAGGTGTTGATGGTCTTCTCGAGCGGCACCTCGAGCACGCGGGCGCAGAAGGGGACGTACCAGGCCAGGGGGGTGTTGAAGACGAAGAAGTCGATGTCGCGCACCGACACGCCCGCCTTCTCCGCCGCGCCCTGGACGCAGGCGCGCAGGCTCGTCTCGGAGGCGGCCTTGAGCGCCTTCCCGGCCTCGGGGCCGGCGGTCAGCCGCAGGTACCAGCCGCGCCCGTCCTCCTGCGCCGGCTCGTACCACATGTGCCCGCAGGTGTCGGCGGTGTGCACCGAGTGCGCCCCGAGCACGCCGAAGCCCTCGGGCTGGGGCCCCACCACGTATGCGGCCGCCCCGTCCCCGCATGTCCAGCCCAGGTTGTCGCGCTCGGAGGTGCCCTGCGAGTAGCTGCAGGCGGCAATCACCAGGGCCCGGCGGTACTGGCCGCTGGCCACCATCCCCGCGGCCATCTGCAGCCCCACGAAGCTTCCGCTGCACGCGCTCTCGAAGTTCCACCCCGGCCCGCGTATGCCCAGCTCCCCCGCGAGGTTCGCCGCATCTCCGATGCCGTGCGCCCTCGGAAGCAGTGAGGTGGCCAGCAGGAGGTCCACGTCCTCGCCCTTCAGACCGGCCGCCTCGAGCGCCCTGTCGACCGCCGCCTTCTCCAGCGTGTAGATGGACTCGCGGGGCCCCAGCACGCGCCGCTCCACCGTCCCCCGGAAGACGTCGCCGAGGAAGGGTGCCATGGCCTCGTTGAAGGCATCCGGGGGACCGTGGTTGCGCCAGATTTTCCCGAGCGACTTCTGCTCCGCCTGCGCCACCACGTCCGGGCAGCGCTCGCGGAAGTAGTCGTTGGTGCGGACCGTCTCCGGGAAGGCGACGGCGAGGGACTGCAATCCGACCGAGGGGTTCTTCACCTGTTGTCTCCATGGGGCGCGCCGTCCGCGCCCTGTACGATGAGGTTCTGGATGCGCCGCATCCATGGCGCCGTCTCCCGGGGGTCCGTCTCCACGTCCACCACGAAGGGACCGGACGCCGCGAGCGCGGCCTCGAGCGCGTGCACGAGCTCCTCCTCCCGCGTCACCCGCACGCCCGCGGCGCCACACGCGCGCGCCATGGCGCGGAAGTCCACCGGCGGCATGGCCGTCTCCAGCGGCGTGTAGCCGAGCGCGCGCATGCCCTGTTCCACCATGTTGTAGCGCGCGTCGTTGAGCACCACCCAGACCGCCTTCGCGCGGTACTGCACGGCCGAGTGCAGCTCGGTGCCCATCAGCATGGCGCCGTCCCCGACGACCGCCACTGCCTTTCTCCCGGTTGCCAGGGCCGTGCCCACCACCCCGGTGGCGAAGTGAGCCATGGCGCCGTAGCCGGTGCTGACGCGGTAGCGGTGCGGCTCCCCGAAGCGCAGGAGCTGGTTGCCCCAGGCGAAGGCGTTGCCGGACTCGGTCATCACCACTGCGTCCGAGCCGTCCACCACCACCCGCTGCAACGCGGCCATCACCGCCTGGGGACGCACCGGCCCCTCGGCGCGGGGGAGGACGGGTGCGGCGGGGGGCAGGGCGCGCACGGGCGGGCGCGCCCGCCCCCCACCCGCCGGCAGCGCAGCGAGCAGCGCGTCGAGGAAGGCACCCACCTCGGCCTGCACGGCCCAGGTGGAGGCCTCCGGGAAGGCCGCCCCCGGCACCTCCGGGTCCACGTCCACGTGGATGAAGGAGCCGGTGGGGACGAAGAGCGGGTTCCAGAACGAGGTGGGCTCGCTCAGACGCGAACCGAGCACCAGCACGTGGGCGGGCCGCCGCTGCTCGAAGTGGCGCTCCACGTCGGGGTGGCCTCCGAGGCCCGTGGTGCCCAGGTAGAGCGGATGGTCCTCCGGAAAGACGCCCTTGGCCCGCGGGGAGCACATGACGGGCGCCCCCAGCCGCTCGGCGAGCGCGCGCACCTTTGGCGCTGCACCGCGCGCGCCGAAGCCCACCCACAGCACGCACTCCTCGCGGGTGAGGGCCTGCGCCACCGCCTGCAGCGTGTCCGCGCCCACCGCAGAAATGCTGGGCGTCAGCGTCGCGCCGAAGGGGCGTTCCGGGGCGGGCGCGGACTGGAGCGCCAGAGGCAGCGCCAGGTGCGCCAGGTAGGCGCCGGGGCGCGCGAAGCCGAGCGCCATGCGCGCAAGCATGCTCTCCAGCTCCCGCGGGCTCTCCACCACCGCCGCCTGGTGGAAGAGGGGGCCCGGAGTGAAGAGGCCGGAGAGGGGGAGGGTGAGGCTGCTCGTCTCCTGGCAGGCCCACCGCTGCCGCTGGGCCGCCGGCGTGGCCCCGGACAGGAGCACCAGCTTGGCCCCTTCCCAGCGCGCCGCCGACACCGCGGTGAGCACGTTGGTGAGGCCTGGCCCCGTCGTCACGTACACCAGCGTGGGCCGCCCCGAGGCGAGCGCGGCCTCCAGCGCCGCGTAGCCCGCCCCGCACTCGTGGCGGAAGTGGTGGGTCTGCAGCCCGCTGTGCGCGAGCGCGTGCGCCAGCGGCGCGATGGCCCCGCCCACCAGCCCGAAGGCCCGCTCCACGCCCAGCCGCTCCAGGGCCGCGAGCAGCCACTGGGCGGTGGTCTGCGCGGGTGCCGCGTGCCCCCGCGGGCGGGCCGTGGACAGCGTCCGCACCTCCGTCGTGTTCCTGAGTCCCATGGTCTCAGCTCTCCTCACTCTTCAGTCGGGGCAGGAGCGCACCCAGCACTTCGAGGACCCGCTCCAGGGTGAAGGGCTTGGGGAGCAGGGTGTGCGGCCGGCTCCCCAGCGCCTCCCGCACGCGCGATTGGTCCACCTCCGTGCTGCTCACCAGCACGTGCATGGACACCTGCTTGGAGAGCTGCGGGAGCGTCTGCGCCACCTGGACGCCGTCCACGTGGGGCATCTGGATGTCCAGCACCAGCAGGTCCACGGGCGCCTGACGGAGCAGCTCCAGCGCCTCGCGGCCGTCGTGCGCGTGCTGCAGCGTGCAGCCGCCGAGGCGGCGGAAGGCCACGCGGTAGATCTGGTGGACGAACTCCGAGTCGTCCACGACGAGCACCCGCAACAACGGTACGTCGGGGGTGCGGGCGGGGGTGTACAGGCTCATGCGTGCTCCATCAGCGGGGGGGACGGAGGCGCCTCAGGGCGCGGTGGGCTGCGCCGTGGGCACCACGGTGGAGTGCACCGTCTGGTAGAGGACCCGTCCGAAGGCGATGACGAAGGTGTCCGAGCCATCCGGGATGCTCAGCTGCGGTCCGAAGAGCTGGAAGGTGGCCATCACGACGAAGCCATCCGCCGTCACGCTGGTCAGCTGCGGCTGGGCCCCACCGAACACCGAGCCGAACTGCAGCAGCGCGGGGACGATCTGCGCGCGGCCGTGCAGCACGGTGCCTGGAAGGATGACGGTGGCGTTGGGGGCGTAGAGGCAGGTGAGCTGCCGCACGTCCCCGGTGATGAGCGCCTCGTAGCGCGCGTAGAAGACCTCCAGCGCCGAGGCGGTGAAGCGGGGCGGGGGGCAGCCGTCCGGGTCCGCCAGCAGTGCGGTGGGGGACGCCGCGAGGGTCAAGCTACCCTCGGACGAGAGGTGGGAGGAGGCCTGCAGGGAATCGGTGGTCGCGTCCTGGGCGACGGCAGAGAGCGCGACGAGGGAGGACAGGACGACGGCGAGGCGGACGAGAGACATGACGGCTCCTGCATGAGGGGAAGCATTGCGGACTACGGATTGCTGGACGGAAGGGCGCTGGTGTCGGAGGCGAGGGCCTGACGCAGGAACGGGGCGATCTGGGGCAGGGGCAGCACCCGCTCGGCGGCGCCAAGACCGACGGCCGCCCCGGGCATGCCCCAGACGGCGGAGGTGGGGGCGTCCTGGGCCACGGTGAGACCCCCGGCCAGACGGATGGCCAGGAGCCCCTCGGCACCGTCCCGGCCCATGCCGGTGAGCAGCACCCCCCACGTCCCGGGCCCACAGGTGCGGGCCGCCGAGGAGAAGAGCGCATCCACCGATGGTGTGTGCGCCGCGTCGGGGGCGGGCGGCCGGAGCACGAGCCGCAGCTCCACCCCCTCGCGCGCGAGGATGGCCTCGGAGCCCCCGGGCGCCAGGTAGAGCCCGCCGGGCTCCAGGCGCTCTGCGGCATGCGGCACCCGCGCTCCCAGCCGCGCGGCGAGGGCCTGGAGGAAGCCCTCGGGGATGTGCTGCACTACCACCACAGGGGCGGGGAAATCCCTGCCGAGTCCCGCGTGGAGCAGCTCGAGCGCGGGGGGCCCCCCCGTGGACGCGCCCACCACGAGGACGCTGGGGCGCAGCGGCCGCCGCAGCGGCTGCCCCGCCTCCCCGCCCTCCGCCGCCGCGGCGCGGATGGCCTCCAGGAGGCGTGCGCCCAGCGCGTGCAGCTCCATGGTGGACACGGCGGACTTGTCGACGAACTGCACGCGCCCGCCCCCCAGCGCCGCGAGCTCCTCACCCGAGGAGATGCCCCCCGCCCCGCTCACCAACACGACGCCCAGGTGGGGTCGGCTCTGCCGGAGCTCCACCAGGGCGGACAGCCCATCGCGGACCGGCATGCGCACGTCGAGCAGCACCACCTCGGGGTGCGTCGCGGCGCACACGTCCACGGCCTCCTGCCCATCGCGAGCCTCTCCCACCAGCACCACCTCGGGCGTCTGGCGAAGGATGCGGGCGAAGGCCCGGCGAACGAAGGCCGAGTCGTCCACCACCACCACGCGGACGGGGCGCCTCATGCCCCCTCCTCCGTGGCCAGCAGCGCGGGCCAGCCGTCGGCCAGGCAGTGCCGTGTGCCCACAGGAGGTGGCTCGGGCAGCGGCTCGGAGGCGCCCAGCATCAGCAGGCCCCCCGGCGCGAGGTGCCCGCACATCCGCGCCGCCACGGCGCGCGCGTGCGCGGGCTCGAAGTACAGCAGGACGTTGCGGCAGAGGATGGCGTCGAAGCGCCCCAGGCTGGAGAGCGCCTCGGGGCGAGCCAGGTTGACGCGCTTGAAGCGGCACAACTGCCGGAGCGCACCGCGGAGCTCGCGCTCGCAGTCGCTCCCCGTGTCCGGCTGAAGCCACTGCTCCTGCCAGCCACTCGGTCCCCGGGAGCGCACCCGCGCCAGCGCGTCGGCGTCGTAGCGCGCCAACTCCGCCTGCCAGAGCGCCCGCGGCGACACGTCCACCCCCCAGAGCTCCACCCGGCACCCCTGCTGTCGCAGCAGCCGCTCAAAGGCGAGCATGGCCAGGCTGTAGACCTCCTCGCCGCTGGAGCACCCCGCGGACAGCAGACGAACCACCGCCCCGGGGGCGACCCTCCGGGCCACGGCCTCGACCAGCGCCTCGAGCTGCGGGGCGTCGCGGAAGAAGGAGGTGGAGTGGTTGGGCACCGCATCGGCTGCCGCCAGGACCACGGGCGCCGTCTCCGGCTCCACCTCGAGCGCGCGCACGAAGGCGTCGGCCTGCTGCGGCGCGAAGTCCGCGAGCGCGAGCGCTTCCGCCAGCCGCCGAGCGAGCGACTGCGGGTGGCGCGCCGGCTGGGCCAGTCCGAAGCGGTGGCGCGTCGCCTCGGCAAAGGCGCGCAGCAGCAGCTCGGGCGGGGGGGAGAGGGACTGGGCGGCGAGGGCCATGACGTCCTTCGGTGGCTCCGGAGCGCGCGGCAGAGCGGGCGTGAGGCGCCTCGCTCCGCTCGCGTGCTCAGACACGCGCCTCCACCCGGAACCCCTGCGACTGCTCGCGCAGCTCCATCACCTTGTCGGACAGGCCCCGCATCGCGTCGGAGACCCGCTCGACGCCGGCGGCGTTCTCGCGGGCCACCACGGCGATGTCCTCCACTGCCTTCACCATCTGGTCGCCGCCGCTGCGCACCTGGATGGTGGCGTCGGCCACGTGGCGCGTCTTCTGGGACATGCGCTCCATGGCCTGCACCACCTCGGCGGAGCTGGTCGCCTGGGCCGCGGCGCTCTGAGCCAGCCGGGCGGCCAGCTTGTGGAGGCCCACCACCTCGCCCTGGAGGGCATCCGCCGCGCGCGACTGTTCGAGCGCCGCGCCCCCCACCTGGCCCACCAGCTCCTTGGCCCGGCGCACCGAGTCCAGCACCCGCCGCAGCCGCGTGCCCGTCTCCACCAGCAGTTGCACGCCCTCCTCGGTGCGCACCGCGTTGTCCTGGGCCAGGGACACCGCGCGCTCGGTCTCCTCGCGGATGCCTCCCACCAGCTGCGCCACTTCCTTGGCGGACACCACGCTGCGCTCGGCGAGCCGGCGCACCTCCTCGGCCACCACCGCGAAGCCCCGCCCGCTGTCGCCGGCGCGCGCGGCCTCGATGGCGGCGTTGAGCGCCAGGAGGTTCGTCTGGTCCGCAATCTCCGCCATGGTCTCCACGATGGAGGTGATGTGGCGGCTGCGCTGGCCCAGCCCCTCGAAGGCCTTACGTGCCACGCGGGAGGCCTCGCCCACCCGCTGCATACGCTCGACGGTGCCGTCCAGCGCCTGCCCCCCGCTCCCAGCCTCCTCGTCGATGCGTCGGGCGAACTGCTCCACCTCGGAGAGCTGCTGGCTGGAGGCGCGCGAAGTCTGCGCCACGTGGTCCACCGATCGGCCGCTGCGCTCGAGCGAGGCCTGCAGTTGCTGCGCGGCCTCGAGCACCTGCCCGGAGGTGTCGCCAATCTGGCGCGAGGCGCGGGTGGCCGCCTGCGTGTCATCCGCCAGGTCCGCGGCGTTGCGCGCGACGCCCTGGATCTGCGCAGCAATCTCCTCGAGCGCCGCGGAGGTCTCCTCCGTGGCCGTCCCCTGCTGCTGCACCCCCCGACCCATCTGGGTGGTGGCGGCGAGCACCGCGCCGGCGGTGTGTGTCACCTCCGCTGCGTGGCCCTGCAGTCGCTGCAGGGTTCCGGACAGCTGCTCGCGCATGGCGTTGAAGCCCTCCGCCAGCCGGCGCAGCTCCAGGTCCTTCGGAAGCGGGACGCTGTCGCGCAGGTCGCCCGCTGCCATGCGCCGGGAGGCCTCGGTGAGCGCGCCCTGGGGCCGGAGGATGCT
>JAKEEX010000576.1 GCA_022616315.1 Myxococcaceae bacterium | reverse complement strand
GGGGCCCCCCTCGAGAAGGGGGAGATTCTCGTCGCACCCTACGTGGAGCCGGGCTGGACGCCGCTGTTCCTCAACGCCGTGGGGCTCGTGGTGGAGGTGGGCGGGCTGTTGACGCACGGCTCCATCGTCGCGCGGGAGTACGGCATTCCGACGGTGGTGTCCGTGGAGGACGCCACCTCGCGCATCCGCTCCGGACAGCAGGTGCGCGTGGATGGCAGCCGCGGGCTGGTGGAGGTGCTCGATTCCCCCATGCCTCCGCAAGTCTGGAACGTCACGGTCGAACGCGGAACATAGCGTCAGAGCGCTTTCCCTGGCGTCCGCTTCCTCTCGGCTTGCTCCCCGCCAGCCTGGCGCACGCGCGCGACCCCACAGGAGGGCGCCGCGTTGCCCGGGACAGGCGCGGCACGCTACTCCTGGGCCCATGAGCGGCATGTCCTGCCACCGCCACCCAGATGTCCCCGCCACCGCCGCCTGCGGCAACTGCCTGCAGCCCATCTGCGGCGCCTGCAGCGTCTTCGAGGGCGGCAAGGACCGCTGCCCCGAGTGCGTGACGCGCTACTGGCGCGCGCGGCGCGTTCGCACGGGTGTGCTCGCCGCGCTCGGGCTCGCGGGGCTGGCGCTCGGAGGAGCGCTCCTCCTCGGCCAGGTGCGCGTGTCGGTCAGCACCTCCTCGGGAGAGACCCCTGCCTTCGACTACGGGAGGGACGCCGGACGCGTTGCACGGATGCGCCAGGCGCTCGAGCGCGAGCCGTGCAACCGCACCCTCGCCTCCGAGCATCTGCAGCTTCTCATGTCGCTCCAGGACGTGCGCGGCGCGGCGGCCGCGGGCGACGCGTTCATCGCGCGCTGCGGGAAGGCCCCTGGCATCCGCGCCCTCACCTACGCAGCGCACATGCAGCTCAGCGAGCACGCGCTCGCCGTGCGCGACGCCACCGAGCTGCTGGACGCCATGCCGAACAAGACGACCTACCGCATCTGGCGCGCGCAGGCGCACGACGCAGCGGGCTCCCACGAGGCCGCGCTGGCCGATTACCAGCTGGCCTTCGAGCAGCAACCGGAGCAGCGCCAGCTGGCTGTGTGGCTGGCCGATTCGCTCGAACGGCAATTCCGACCCTGCGATGCGGCCCTGGTGCTGCAGCGCCATGCCGCGGAGGCCAGGCGGGCGCGCGACCCGGAGCTGCACCTGCGCGAGGAGGCGCTGGTGAAGGTGGGTGACTGCCACGAGGGCCGTGGGCGCGCGGTGCTGGCCATGCCGCGCTCGGGCAGCATCTGGGCAGACGTGCGGGTGAACGACAAGGCGCGCGGACGTTTCATCGTGGACACGGGCGCCACCGAAGTCGCCATTTCACCGGCATTTGCGGAGCGCCTGGGGCTCAACCCGAAGGGTGCGCGGCCCGTCCTGGTGGCCACCGCAAACGGCTTCACCGTCGCGGCGCTGGTGCGTGTGAAGAGCGTGGAGTTGCAGAGCGCGCGGGCGGAGAACCTCCACGTGGCGGTGACCCCGGGCCTCCCGCCCGGTGTGGACGGGCTGCTCGGCATGACCTTCCTCTCACGCTTCCAGATGCACGCGGACGCCCGCGCCGGTCTCATGGAGCTGACCGCGCGCGAGCGCCGCCCGGCCGCGCATGGCCCCATCGCGCGCTGACCTCCCGCATCCCCCGACGGCTCAGGCCGGCGCTTCCCTCCCCGTGGAGCGGCTCTTGCGCCTCGGTCGTTCTGTCCCGGCCATGCTAGAAGAGGCTTGCACCACGCTCCCCGAGGTCGCGCCATGAGGTCCGCCCACCTTGCCGCCGTGATCGCTGTCCTGCTCGCCACCCCCGTGCTCGCGAGCGAAGGCGATGCCATTCGTGCTCGCCGCAACGTGGCCTTGCTGGGAGAGCTGGGCTGGAATGGGCTCTCCGGAGTGGGGGTGAACGTCGGGTACCATGTCCACCCGCACCTCACCCTCGAGGCCGGTGGCGGCCTCTCGGGTGTGGGCTTCAAGGGCGGGCTCCGCGCGAGGGTGAACTTCCTCAAGACGCACTGGACCCCGTTCGCGGCCGCCGGGTTCCTCTACGGCAGCGGCACTGGCGAAGCGGTGGTCGAGCTGACCACCGAAGGCAATACGATCCAGTACCGCGTACGGCCATCGCCCTTCGTCCAGGCGGTGCTTGGGGCAGAGTTCACCGGCGACTCCGGTTTCACCTTCACCACGTGCGCCGGCTGGGCGCAGCTCCTCCAGGAGAACTTCGAGCTCGTCGCCGGCGCT
>JAKEEX010000575.1 GCA_022616315.1 Myxococcaceae bacterium | reverse complement strand
CCGAAGAAGCCCGTCATCGCGGTGGCACCGCCCTCCGGGAAGCAGCCGCGCATCGCGGTGAACCCGGACATGCATGAAGAGCTCAAGCCCGTCTGGCGCGTGCAGCTCCTCGACCTGGGAGGCCCGTGGGGATGGTCCCGCGTCCAGGCTCCTGCCCTCGTGGACATCCAGCGGAGGCTCGCCAGCTTCGAGACCATGACCTGGAACGAGATCCGCAAGCAGAAGAGCTGCGGGTTCATCTCCGTCTCCGCGGTGTGCAAGGCGGCGCAGGAGCGCCTGATGGAGACCCACCAGGACGACACCGAGCAGCTCTACAAGCTGCGAATCGACCAGTCCGGACGCGTGTGGGGCATCCGGGACCGGAACGTGCTCAAGCTCCTGTGGTGGGACCCGGAGCACGAGGTGTACCCGATGAACCTCGCGGACAACTGACGCCAGCGGGTCCGGGGGCGCGGTCATCTCGAGGTCGTCACGGCCTGAGTAGGAAGGGGCACACGCTCGTGAGGGCGGGTGTGGAGCGTCCTCGCACTCGGTAAACTCCTCCAGCTCATGGCGCAAACGCGACCGAAGTCTGGCGCACCGTCCAATCCGGAGGCCGCGGCCGAGGCCGTCCTCCGCAACCCCGGGCGTACGACTGCGCACGAGCTGGTCCACCTCATCCACGAGGTGAACCCTTCCGGGCGGGAGCTGTCTCCAGCTGCGGAGACTCGGCGGTACGCCCTCAAGTCCCGGCTCCAGAGCCTGCTCATCCGACGCTTCCGCGGCGAGCTGGAGGTGGAGCGGGTGGTCGGACAGGACGACGTCGTGGGCCTGCGTCACCGTCCCACTGCGCGCGACGCCTGCCACGCGGCCATCGACGCGCTGGATGACGAGGCACGGGCGTGGGTCCGCCTCCTGCTGGACCTGCGCGCATCCGGAGCAGGGGAGTCCGATGTTGCCGCCGTACCGACGGCTCCCTCACGAAGCGCGCGACGTGCCGCGAACCCGGGCTCACGGAAGTCCGACCCCGACAGCCTCCTCGCCCT
>JAKEEX010000574.1 GCA_022616315.1 Myxococcaceae bacterium | reverse complement strand
TGGGGAACGGACCAGGTGGGCATCTTCGGCCAATCCTTTGACAAGCCTGCTGGCGAGTTCACCCTCAACCAGGGCTCGCTGCGCACCTACGGTAAGTGGCTCCGGCGCTTCTCGGATGCGCTGGAGCTGGAGGCGGGCGCCGAGCTGCAGCGGCTGGAGGGGCGCAGCATCATCCTCGACCGCGGCAACCAGTCGACGGACCGCCCTGACGAGGCGAGTGACGACCTGCTGCGCCGGCCCCTCTCGCTGTCCGTGCAGGGCGGCGCATACGCGGAGCTGCGCTGGACACCGTCGCCCGAGTGGACCGTGGCGCCGGGCCTGCGCGCGGACACCTACCGACTGGTGCCGGGCCTGCAGTGGGCCTCGCTGGAGCCGCGTCTGTCGGTGCGACGTGCGCTCGGCCCCGAGTGGGCGCTGAAAGCGGCGGCAGGGTTCTTCCACCAGGCGCCCACTCTCCAGCTGACGCTGCCGGCCGTGGACGTCGCGGGCCTCCAGTACGGGCTGCAGGAGGGTCTGCAGTTCGACGCCGGCGCCGAATGGCGGCCGGAGGGCGGAATGTGGGAGCTGACGCTGGACGGCTACGTCAACCCGTACCTGCGCGCCGTGGAGTTCAGCCTGCAGGACTCGCTCGAGAGTACGCGGCGGAACGGCATCCTGGGCGCGGACCCGGGCGTCCGGGGCCTCTCCTACGGCGCGGAGCTGATGCTGCGACGCAAGCTGGGGGCAGGGCTCTTCGGCTGGGTCAGCTACAGCTTCAACCAGAGCACCCGTCGCCAGCGCTTCATCCGCTTCAGTGAGGATGGCCTGAGCGGTACCGTGGTGAATGGCGACGTGCCCTTCGCATTCCAGCAAGCGCACGTGCTCAACGCGGCCGTCAGCTGGCAGCTGCCGGGAAGCTGGACGCTGGGCGCCGCCGCGCACTTCAACACCGGCCGCCCGATGTCGGGAGAGATCTCGAGCCGCGAGCAGCGACTGGTGGAGATCAACGGCCTGGAGGCGTGGGCTCCGGTGGACCGCGACCGCGTGAACGACCTGCCACCGTTCTTCCGCCTGGACGCGCGGGTGGCGAAGACGTGGACGTTCGACGACTACTCGCTGGAGCTCTCGTTCGAGATGCTCAACGCCACCATTTCCCGGGAGGTCTACGGCTACAACTACGACGTCTACTCACCTTACTGGTCGGGTATGGAGCGGGTCGGAGAGACGTTGGGACGGGAGCCCATCGCGGTGCCCGTGGTGATTCCGCGCCTCGGCCTCAAGGGGACCTACTGATGCGTGCGCTTTACGTATGGGGAGTGCTGGTCCTGCTGACGGTCGGCTGCAACGACAATCCGGAGGCGGCGCGGTTCATCCTCGGTGAGGCGCGCGAGGCGGACGGGACGCCGTGGCGGCGGGGCGCGCTGATCCTCGAGCGGAGCCTGCCCCTCCGCGACGCTGGCGAGTGGCCGCCGAAGGAGTTCGAGCCCTACGGCGAGGTGCCCGTGGACCCGGATGGCCGCTACGCCGCGGAGCTGTTCGCGTTCGAGACGTGGTTCTGGATGCCCTACACGGAAGTGATTGAGAGCCCCGATGGCGGCACCGCGGAGCAGGCCTCCCTCTTCCGCGAAGACCACGTATTCCGCGTGCGCCTGCCGCTGGATGCAGGCGAGGCCTGGGTGGAAGCACCTGGCCTGGGCAACCGCGACTCCGTGCTGCCGCCGCTCCAGCCGTGGGCCGGCACCCTCCGCGTGGAGGACATGCCTGGCGGGAGCCGCCGCGTGGTCGTTCCGGCACCACCCCTTCGCACCGCTTCCCAGTATGAGGATGGCATCTTCCTGCCATCGGACACGCGGCTCGAGGTGCGCTCGGATGCGGGCGTGCTGTGGCGGGTCGACGCTGCCGACCCCGAGCCGTCCGAGGACGGTGGAGTGCGCGAGCGCCCCCTGGAGCTGGAGCTCTTCCCCGAGCTGGTCGAGGGCAATGCTGCAGTCTCCGCCCTGGGAGTGCGCGAGGCGTCCGGTTACTGGGAGACGGGGGACCTGTTGAACGTCGGGGGGAACCGATTCAACTCCTACCTGGCCACACCCCCGCTGGCGCTCGAGCTGCCCGCGGGCCCGGTCCCGGTGAGTCGTGGTGCGATCTGCGTGCAGAGCGATGACAGGGAGTGCTCGCTCACCAATGGGCTGGTGGAGGAGCTCCCCCCGGCGGGGGGTGGCTTCCCAGACCTAGCGTCGCCGCTGTTGCTGGGGCGGCCCGTGCAGGTGCGGGTGCTCGTCCTCCGCAACGTGACGATGGTGGGCCTCGAGCTCCGGGCCGTGGGCCGCACGGCGGAGGGGGAGGAAGTGGAGCTCGCACGCTGGGATGTCCGGGGGCGCATCTCCGGCGCATTCAGATTGACGCCTCTCTACCTGCGCGCGAGCGTCCCCGCGGAGCTGCCTGCCGTCGTGCGCGTGGAACTGCAGGCCGCGGGCGAAGTGCATTGGCCAGGCATGCCGCCCGAGGCTCCGGGGAGCCCGCCCATCGTGCACTCCGTTGGAGAGCTCTCCGTCTTCGAGTGACCTCAGCTCGAAGCGGGTGTGCGCGGGCTACTCGTCCAGGTTACGCCCGAGCGCCGAACCCGCGAGCACCTTGTCGACCAGTCCCTTCAGGTCCGGTCCGCGCTGGAACGGGTGCTCGCGGAACAACCGCGGGTATTCGTCGGTGACGGCCTCGAAGACCGGGCTCGCTTCCGAGCTGGCCACGTCGCGCAGCTTCTGCTCGTGGTCGCGGTTGAACTTCATCCGCTGGGGATCCACGAACCCGCGGTCGATGAACGCCTGGGTCTTGCGCGCGCAGCGACACGGGTTGTCCACGTTGACCAGCCCGCACTTACCCTGCATGAACGCGTGGAGGTCAGCCCTGGCGCGGCTCAGGCGCTTGCGGAAGACCTGCGGAGTGAGTCCGAGAATCTCGGCGCAGACCGTGTCCTCGAAGGCGAACACGGAGCCGAGCACGTAGGCCAGGCGTTGCTCCCGATCCAGGCACAGGAGCATGCCGGTCATGCAGCCAATCTTGGCCTCTTCAATCAGGAGGCTGCGTTCCGCATCGGAGTACCCGGGCAGCTCCGTGTCGGGCGCGCTGTCGAGACCTTCTCCGTACTGCTCGAACGAGAGAGGCGCCTCCATGCTCCCGCGCTTCATGTTGAGCAGGTGGTTCATCGCGATGCGGTAGAGCCAGGTGCGGAACCTGCTCTCGCCCCGGAAACCCGACAGGGTCTTCAGGACCTTGATCAGGATCTCCTGGGTCGCATCCTCGGCCTCGGACGGGCTCCACAGCATGCGGAGGGCGATGTTGTAGATCCACGGCCGGTGCAGCTCGACGAGCCGGGTCAGCGCATCGCGGTCCCCGGACTGCGCGCCAGCGACGAGAGCGGCCTCGTCGCCGGCGCTGCACGCGAATGGGTGTCGTGCTTGGCTGCTGGTCATGCCTACTTGCCGAACATGGCCGCGAACGGGCGCGCATCGAAGTGAGCGCGGATCCCCACGATCTTTCCGGCCTTGACCTGGAACCACTCGGCCACGGCGCTGTTCCCGATCGGCGTCCTGGTCACCAGGTCATAGACCGCGCAGGCGTGCTCCTCGTTGCCGACGAGGCACTTCAGCTCCACATGGTCGACGATGCCTGCAAGCTTGCCGAGGGCCTTCAGATAGTCGTCCGCCCGCTCGAACCGGTCGAACGGCCCCTCGAAGCGGAGGTCGTCCGCGAGCAGGCGGCGCGCTTCCGCGTGCTTGCCCTGCTTCATGTTCGTCATGAAATCCGCAACGATTTGGGTGGCTTTGGTCATGGTGTCTCTTCCTTCACGGTGATGAGCCGCCGGATTTGGCAGCTTCATGCGTTGAGACACTGCCGGCGCGGAGGTGTGACCGAAGCCCCTGAAAAAGGATCTCCTCCGAGGAGACGGCGAGAGTGGGGGCCCGTTCCCTCCCTGTGCAGGGGAGCGGACGCCGCCTACTTCAATCATCGAGCGTGCTCCCGAAGTCCCCGTCACCCACCGTCGGGTCTTCGAGTGGAGGGCCACCGGTCAGCCTCTCGAAGGCCCACCACAGCAGTCCCCAGAGGGCTGCCCCGCCACCGACGAGGAGCGCGATCTTGGCTCCGGCATCCATGGGGGCACCATAACCCAACACCGGCTCCTCCTTGCCGGCAGACCTCTCCATTGACGCCCAATGTCCACAGAGGTACCTTGGTACCAAGTTACCAACCAAGGAATCCACATGGCCGCACGCACCACGCGCACGGTCGAGCGCGTTCAGACAGGGGTCCGCATGGAGCGGCGCATCCTGCTGGTCCTCAAGGCGCTCGCCGCATCCAAGGGAATGACGCTCGGGGACCTGCTGGAGGGCATCGTCCTCCACGCATTTGAAGGAAAGGCTCCCTTCAAGAAGGAGACGCTCGAGCAGGTGGAGGGCCTCAAGAAGGCCTTCGGGCTGGAGCTGACGGCGAGTGACAGCCACGGACTGGTGGAGGCAGCACCCACGCGAGCCCCCGCAAAGAAGCGGAGGGAGCGATGAGCCTCACGAGCGACGAGGCCGCGCTGGTGGCCGCCTTCGAGGCGTGCACGCTGCCGGGCGAGCAATTCCACCACCGCGAGCACCTGCTGGTGGCCTGGGCCTACCTGCGCGAGGCGCCGTTCCTCGACGCAGCCACGCGCTACGTGGGGGCGCTGCGTCGGTACGCGGCCTCGCTGGGCGCCGCGGAGAAGTACC
>JAKEEX010000573.1 GCA_022616315.1 Myxococcaceae bacterium | reverse complement strand
GTCCCGAGCACGTCCCCGTCGTGCAGAGCGTCTTCGTCTCACCCTCGGGGCCGACGTAGTTGGTGTGCGTGTAGGCCGCGAGCGTCCCGTCGTCGGACACGGTGTGGAAGCTGATGAAGTAGCCCACCACGCCCTCATCCGTGGTGCCCGCGTCCGCCTGGGCGTCGTCGATGATAGCGACGGCGCTCCCATCCGAAGGGTTGGCGGCCACGCCGTAGAGGCTCTCCGGTCCACTCAGCGCGAACGTCTCCGTCCTGCCCGTGCTGCGCTTGAAGAGGAGCCACGCGTTGCGTGCGTTGTGGAGGGGCTCGATGCCGCCCGCACCGTTGGGGACCACGTGGCCCTGAAGCTGAGTCCCGTCCACTGGCGCCGTGAGCAGCCCGCTCCCGCTGTACGCGATGCTCCGGCCATCCGCGGCGAAGGAAGGGAAGCCGCCGGTCGCCGTCACGCGGTACGCCTGTCCACCCGTGGGGGCGATGGCGAAGACACCGGACTTGCCCTCGAGCGCGTCCACGCGCGTCCACACCAGCACCTCTCCGGGCCCCCACTCGAGCTGGCTGAACTCCAGCGTGTCCGCGGCGCCGGCGCTCGTGATGACCTCCTGCCCGCCGAGCGATGGCACCACGGTCCGCCGCACGAGCTGCATGTCACCCGCGGCCAGGGACACGGCCGCCACCGCATCGCCCGAGCGGCTCCAGCGCGGCCACGTGCCCGGCTCCACGAGAATCGTCGGCAGCTCGCCCGGCGCGTCGTAGCGCACCGCGGCCGCGACGAGGCTCGCGCCTCCCCGGTCGAGCGTGAGTGCAATCCGCAGCGCCTGGCAGGTGAAGCTTCCGCCCGCACCGGCCTCGCAGCGCAGGCTCAGCTGGCAGTCCACGGACTCCGTGCACGCCTCTCCCTTGGCCACCGTGCCCGCGTCCGGTCTGGGGCCGGTGTCGGTGGGCCCCGCATCCTCTCCGCCCGCATCCGGTGGATCGCCCTGCGGCTCGCTGTCCACGTCCTCCGTGCGGCAGGTGCTCTCCGCGCAGAGCCACCGCTGGCCCTCGGGAGCGCTGCCCTTCTTCTCCATACAGTCGCTCGCGCTCACGCACTCCTGTCTGCAGCCCGCTGCGAGCACGGCGCACGCCACTGCCAGGAGCACTCCGGCCAATCCATGCCGCATGGTCCAATCCCTCCAGCAAGGAGCCGCCAATCAGGCCAGCCATCCTCCAGGGAGCACGGCGGACGTTCCATGGAGCGGGGGTGTGCGGTGGGCGTGCACTCCCTCACGCTCGGCGCGGGCGTCGCCAGAAGCGTCTGGGCTCGCGGCGCACCTGCTCCGCCACGTCTCCCGTGAGGGGGAGATGCAGATGCTCGCGGCGCAGCAACAACAGCTCACGCAGGACAATCTGTCCCGCGCCCACCACCGGCACGGCGATGAGCGCACCCACCAGGCCCGCCAGGTCCGCGAAGAGGATGACGCCCAGCAACATCACCAGCGGGTTGAGCTTCACGGTGCGCTTGTAGACGAGAGGCCCGAGCACGTGGTTTTCGAACTGCTGGTAGAGCGTGATGTAGAGGGCCGTCAGCGCCCCATCCGACACGCCCCCCGTGGCGAGCGCCACCAGCGACAGCAGCACGCCGGCCGCGGTGGCGCCCACGAGCGGAATCAGGCTGCCCAGGCCCGAGAGGATTCCCAGAGGGAGGAAGTAGGGCACGCGCAGGATTGCGAGGAAGAGCGAGGCGAGGGTCGCGTTGATGAGCGCGATGAAGGCGAGCCCGCTGAGGTAGCCCCCCACCGAGCGGTAGGCCTTGCCGAGCACACGCTCGTAGCGCTCGCGGTGCTCCGGAAGCGCCTCGGCGAGAAGGCCTCGCACCAGCCTCCCTCCGTAGAAGAGCATGAAGATGGCGAGGACGAGGACGGTGATGACCGTGCCCACTCCCTTGAGCACGTTCCCCAGGGCGCGCAGCGCCGGCTCCGTGGCCTTCTGGAGCAGCCCGTTGCTCCCGCCGAGCCGGCTCAGCCTCTCCTCCAACCCCATCCGTGCGTCCGCCCACCGGAAGGCTGCGCTGGCGCGCACGCGCTCCACGTACTCGGGCAGCCGGTCGACGAGCTGACGCACCTGCTCCACCGTCAACGGGATGAGGAGGAAGAAGAGGCCTGCGATGAGGCCGAAGACGAGCACCAGCGTGAGCCCGATGGCGACCGGCCGCCGCGTCACACCCCACGACTGCAGCCTCTCCACCGCGTGCTGGAGCGCCACCGCCAGCAGCGCCGCCACCACCGTCAGGGTGAGGGTGAGGACGCTGTGCCACAGCAGGTAGATGAGCGCCAGGAAGCCCAGCACCGCGCTGCAGATGGTGAGCACGGTCTTCGTCGTCACCTGCGAGCGCGGGACGGACACCGGCTCACGCGCGGGGTCGCGTCGCTGCTCTCCGGACTCCACGGCGCCTCCCTTCCCGGGCTCGTCGTGAGCGGGCCTCAGGGAAAGGTGAGCGTGGGGTTCCGGGCGTGCACGGCCTCCGGACGCCTGTCTGTCTGGCCTCCGGGTGCCGGCCTCGAAGGAGCTCGGTGGAGAGGGGGGACTGGCTCAGGGGGAGAGCAGCCCGCTCGCGTCGGCGATGTGGAACCAGTCGTCCACGCAGCGGGCGATGGTCTCGCGGACGTCGGCGGGCAGGGCGAAGAAGGACGCGCACACTCCCGTGACACCCTCGCCCCGCTGCACCTGACACACCGAGGCCTGCAGCCGCACCTCCTGCGACAGGCCCGGCAGCGCGAGCCCAAGCTCCACACGCGCACCCACCGGCGGCTGGCCATCCCCGGTCCACCGAGCGCCCCCCACACTGAGGTCCCCCCGTCCCGCGTAGGCGCGACCATCCTCGGCGTAGAGGGTGAGCCCACGCAGCGGCATGCGCAGGTGCTGCCGACGCTCGGCGAGCGCGCCCACGGGACGGAGCTCCGGCTCCGGCTGCAGGTTGGCGAGGGGGACGAAGGCCATCGAACGGGCTCCTCGGCACGGTGCCGACACCTGCGCGAAGCATCGCACCTTTCGCGATTGGGGGTGGGCATGTCTGGAGAGTTTCAGCGGGAGTGTCGCCCGCTTGCATCTACACTGAACAAGCGTTCAACTCCCTCCATGCTTTCCCGCGAGTTGCTCCTGGAGCACGTGCAGCGGCTGGGCCGCGAGTTCGTCCGCCGTGGCATGGCGGCGCACGCGCAGAAGCTGCGGCTGT
>JAKEEX010000067.1 GCA_022616315.1 Myxococcaceae bacterium | reverse complement strand
CGGGCAGGACGATGATGCGCACGTTCCACCGCTCCCCGAGTGTCGCAATGGCCCAGTACCGCAGGGCCTGCGCGCCCAGCGCCACCCCGAGCGCAGCGACGCCCCAGCCGCCAGGGAACGCGCGCGCGAGGAGCAGCACCTCCGCTCCGCAGGCAAAGAGGAAGAGGGTGTGGAACGCAGCCATCACCCGGTAGTGCCCCTGCCCCACCTCGACCGCGCCCCGGGCAAAGGCCAGGGCCGCATTCCGGCGCGAGAGCGCGAGCTCGAAGAGCCGCTCGAGCACGAGCACCACGACGAGGCCCAGGTAGGCCCACTGGGTCCAGGTCGTCACCATCGCAGGAGCACCAGCTCGGCGCAGAAGCCGGGCCCCATGGCGAGCACCAGGCCGAAGTCACCCTCGCGCGCCTCGCCCGCCTCCAGCAGCTCGCCGAGCACGAAGAGGACGGACGCGGAGGAGAGGTTTCCCACGTGGCGCAGCGAGTCCCACGAGCGCGCGAGTGCCCCCTCCGGCAGCGCGAGCGCCTCCTGGAAGGCCTCCAGCACCCGGGGTCCGCCGGTGTGGGCCACCCAGTGGCGGATGTCCCTCCGGGTGAGGCGGTGCTCGGCGAGGAAGGCGTCCACGTTGCCGGGGAGGTGCTCGCGCACCAGCTGCGGCACCCTCGCGTCGAGCACCACCTTGAAGCCGGTGTCCACCACGTCCCAGCCCATGATGCGCTCGGTGTCCGGGTAGAAGACGGAGCGGCTCGCCACCACGCGTGGGCCGCGGACCGTGTGCGCCACCTCCGCGCCCTCCAGCACCACCGCCGCCGCCCCGTCCCCGAAGAGCCCCGAGGCGATGATGTTCGGGATGGACAGGTCCTCCCGCTGCAGCGTCAGCGAGCAGAGCTCCACGCACAGGAGCAGCGCGCGGTGCGAGGGAAACGCGCGCAGGGCGTCCGCGGCGCGCGCGAGCCCCGCTGCCCCCGCGACGCAGCCGAGCCCGAAGATGGGCGTGCGGCGGACGTCCGTGCGCATCCCCATCCGGTTGACGAGCCTCGCGTCGATGGAGGGGGTGGCAATTCCGGTCACGGTGGCGAAGAAGAGGTGCTCCACGTCGCCTGGGCCCAGGCCCGCCGCGTCCAGCGCCGTGCGTGTCACCTGTTCGCCCAGGGCTTGCGCGGACTCGAGCCACGCGTCGTTGCGTTGCTGGAAGGTGACGAGCGACGGGTAGACGTCCAGAGGCAGCGCCAGGTGGCGGCCGCCCACGCGGACGTTGCGGTGCAGCTCCTCGAGGCGCTCGAGGTTGAAGTGGCGCGTGGCCCACAGCTCCCGCAGCGCGGCGATGAGCTGCTCCTGCGGGACGAAGTGCGGCGGGAGCACGCGGCCGACGGCCACCACCGACGGCGGGAGGGCGCTCTTCACGGGGTTTCCACCTCGTCTGGGTTGGAGGAAGTCGATGGACACACTTAATCCGGGGCCGGCAGCTCCGGGAACTGTATGCAGGTGGACCGTCCGTCGTGAACACGTTGGAATCGCAGTCCGAGAGGGTCTGCTCTCAGGGTGTTGCGCGGTCCCTCTGCAGCTCCGGGTAGCGCGCGAGGAGGCGCTTCACCGAGAGGTGTCTGGGGCGCTCCGCGCGGAGGCGCGCGAACGCCGCCCGTGCTGCGTCACCCTGCCCTGCCGCCAGCTGCGCCTCCACCAGGCGCTCGGTGAAGAGCGCCAGCTCGGGCCTCAGGCGCAGCGCCTCCTCGTAGGCCCGCACCGCGCCGGCCGTGTCGCCCGCGGCCTGGCGCGCGACGCCGAGGTGGAAGTGGAAGAGCGGGTTCTTCGCAGCCACCCGCATGCCGAGCGCCTCGAGCTCCGCCACGCGCTCCCGCCGCCCCAGCGCACGTGCTGCCTGCAAGGCGTTGTTGAGGATGGACGCGCTCGTGGGGAAGCGCACGAGCGCCGCGTCGAGGAGCGCCAGTGCCTCCGCGGCACGCTCCTGGTGGAGCAGGACGGAGCCGAGGTTGACGTGGAGCTCCTCCACCTGTGGGCGCTCGGCGATGAGCACCGCGAGCAGCCGCTCCGCCCCGGCGGCGTCCCCCTGCTGCAGGAGCTCCACGGCCTTGTTGCTGTAGTGGAGGGCCAGCGCGTCCGCGTCCTCCAGCTTCTCGAAGTACCCGTGCGTGTAGAGGCCCGAGCGGTCCAGCAGGTCCGCCACCTGCATATGGGGGAACGCGCCGAAGCCGGCGGCGATGTGGGTGGTGGCCAGCACCTGCTCGCCGTACGCGTAATAGACGGGCGCCGAGCGCACCTGGACGAAGAACGCCGGCACGTGGATTCCGCGCGCGAGCGCCACCACCAGGTTGGAGAAGGAGACGCAGTCTCCCCGCTT
>JAKEEX010000572.1 GCA_022616315.1 Myxococcaceae bacterium | reverse complement strand
ATCAACTACCTCACCGAGCACTTCAAGACGCACAAGAAGGACCACCACTCGCGGCGCGGCCTCCTCAAGCTGGTGGGCCAGCGCCGCCGGCTCCTGGACTACCTGAAGTCCAAGGACATTGGTCGGTACAAGAAGCTCATCGAGAACCTGGGCATCCGCAAGTAGCTCAGAACCACTCGGACCCCGGGGCGCTGAAGTCTGGCGCCCCGGCGCCGTTTGGAGGCACCGAAGAAGGAGGTAAAGCAGGCGCAGCGCCGCATGGCAGCAGGCGGGCCGGCAATTTTTGGTTTCCGATCGATGAGGCTGACCGCCCCCACGGAAGAGGGGACGACAGGTCGGCCACGGCGATGAGGGATCAAGAGTTCCGCCGCCTGAAGCAGGCAAAAGGCCGTCGAGTTTCTCCTCGAAGGCCGCCTCCTACGGCAGCGCATTGATTCACATCCGTTCCCCCACCGGCGACGGCTCGCGACGCAAGCGGTGCACCAGACGACCGCCTTGCGGCTCCGCTCGCCCCCAACCGGACCTCCGCGACGCACAGACGAGACGAAGCAGGGGTCCCATCCTCAAAGCGAAGAAGGACGATCTATGCGTTTGAAGAAGAGCGTGAAGTTCGGAGAGACCGAGCTGTCCATCGAGACCGGCCACCTGGCCAAGCAAGCGGACGGCTCCGTCCGGGTGTCCTACGGCGACACCATGCTGCTCGTGACGGCGGTGAGCGCGAAGGAGAGGAAGGACATCGACTTCCTCCCGCTCACGGTGGAGTACCAGGAGAAGCTGTACTCGGCGGGCCGCATCCCGGGGAGCTACTTCCGCCGCGAGGGGCGCCTGACGGAGAAGGAGACGCTGACGTCACGCCTGGTGGACCGCAGCTGCCGTCCCCTGTTCCCGGACGGGTACGCGTACGAGACGCAGGTCATCGCCAGCGTCATCTCCTCGGATCCCCAGAACGAGGCGGACATCCACGGCATCACCGGCGCCTCCACGGCGCTGATGATCAGCGACATCCCGTTCAACGGCCCCATTGCCGGCGTGCGCGTGGGCCGCGTGAACGGTGAGCTCGTGGCCAACCCCACCGCCGCCCAGCGCGAGCAGAGCGACCTGGACCTGGTGATGGCGTGCTCGAAGGACGCCATCGTCATGGTGGAGGGTGGTGCGGAGGAGGTGTCCGAGCCGGACATGGTGAAGGCGCTGGAGTTCGGCCACAAGGCCGTGCAGCCGGTGCTGGAGCTGCAGCTCGCGATGCGCAAGGAGCTTGGCGTCCAGACGCGCAAGTTCGAGGTCCCCCCGCCCGCGCCGGAGGAGCTGAAGGCCACCATGCGCCAGCTGGCCATGGGCTCCATCGCGAAGGCGTACGAGATCAAGGAGAAGAAGGAGCGCTACGCGGCGCTGTCCAAGGCGAAGAAGGAGGCGCTGGAGGCCCTGCGCGAGCGCAACCCGGACGCCTACCCCGCGATGGAGAAGGCGGCCAAGGCCATCGTCGAGGACCTCAAGTACGAGCACATGCGCAACCTCACCGTGGACGGGGGTCGCATCGGCGCCCGTGGCCACGCCGAGGTGCGGACCATCACCTGCGAGGTGGGGCTCCTGCCGCGCACGCACGGCAGCGCGCTCTTCACCCGCGGTGAGACGCAGGCCCTCGTCGTCACGACGCTGGGCACCTCCGAGGACGAGCAGCGCCTGGAGCTGCTCGGCGGCATGACGTTCCGCAAGTTCATGCTGCACTACAACTTCCCGCCGTTCAGCGTGGGCGAGACCAAGCCGCTGCGTGGCCCGGGCCGCCGCGAGGTGGGCCACGGCGCCCTGGCCGAGCGCGCGCTGCGCAACATGCTCCCGAAGAGCGAGACCTTCCCCTACACCGTGCGCGTGGTGTCGGACATCCTGGAGTCCAACGGCTCCTCGTCCATGGCCTCGGTGTGCGGTGGAACCCTCGCGCTGATGGACGCCGGCGTGCCCATCAAGGAGCCCGTGGCCGGCATCGCCATGGGCCTGGTGAAGGAGGGCGAGAAGGTCGCCATCCTCTCGGACATCCTCGGGGACGAGGACCACCTGGGAGACATGGACTTCAAGGTGTGCGGCACGAAGAACGGCATCACGTCCATCCAGATGGACATCAAGATCACCGGGCTGACGACGGAGATCATGAGCCGCGCGCTGGAGCAGGCGCGGGTGGGCCGGCTGCACATCCTCGGGGAGATGCTCAAGTCGCTGGCGGCGCCGCGCAAGGAGATCAGCCCCTACGCGCCGCGCATCACCACCATCATGATCCGGCCGGAGTTCATCAAGAACGTCATCGGGCCGGGCGGCAAGGTCATCAAGGACATCATCAGCCGCACCGGGTGCAGCATCAACATCGACGACAGCGGCCGCGTGGACATCGCGAGCGCCGACGGCGATGCGGTGAAGCAGGCCATCGCGATGATCCAGGCCCTCACCCGCGAGGCCGAGGTGGGCCGCATCTACACCGGCACGGTGCGGAAGATCGCCGAGTTCGGCGCCTTCGTGGAGCTGTTCCCCGGCACCGACGGGCTCGTCCACATCTCCGAGATCTCCGACAAGCGCATCAAGGCCGTGTCGGACGTGCTCAAGGAGGGCGACGAGGTGCTCGTGAAGGTGGTTTCCATCGACAAGACGGGCAAGATCCGCCTGTCGCGCAAGGAGGCCCTCGCCGAGCGTGCTGCCGCGACGGAGACCGCCACCGCGCAGGCGCCGATGCCTGAGGCGAAGGCCTGAGGCACGCTTCCCCGTAGGGGTGACACGGGGCGGCACTAAGAAACCGGGAGCGGGACCGGGACCGGGAGCGGCTTCGGGCACGGGAACGGGCCCGGAGCACGGCATCGGGAAACGGGAAACGGGGCCGGTCCGCGTCAGCGCGGTCCGCAACCCCGTGCCCGCAGCCGTACCCGTCCCCGCCCCCGTCCCCGCAAACGCACCCGCTCCCGGTCCCGCTCCCGGCTGTTTCAAGGGAGCATCCCGCGCATCTTCATGGAACGGCTGCGTCCCAAGCGCACTTGCGCTAATGCCGAGGCATGCCACCCATCCCCGTGCGCGTCCGCCGCCTCCGCCCGCATCCGTCCCCCCTCCCGCTCCCCGCGTACCAGACCGCGCACGCGGCCGGGCTGGACCTTTGCGCGGAGCTCGAAGGCGACCTGACGCTTCCTCCAGGCGCACGCGCGGCGGTCCCCACAGGCCTGGCCGTGGAGCTACCCCCCGGCTACGAGGGGCAGGTGCGCCCGCGCTCGGGGCTGGCCCTGCGCCACGGCCTGACCCTCCTCAACTCGCCCGGCACCGTGGACGCGGACTACCGCGGTGAGGTGCAGGTCCTCGTCGTCAACCTCGGCCAGGAGCCGGTGACGCTCCGACGCGGGGACCGCATCGCGCAGCTGGTGGTCGCGCCCGTCGTTCGAGCGGAGCTGATCGAGGTCGAGGCGCTCGATGACACACCGCGTGGCGACGGCGGCTTCGGCTCCACCGGTCGCTGAGCCGACGGGCGCGCCGCCTTGCCCGATGCGAGCGGGCTTCGGTACCCTCGCGGAGTCACCCGGACCCGAACTGAATGACCTCCCCCTCCGACGGCGCCCCCTTCTCTCCGGGGGACACGGTCTGCGGCCGCTACAGCGTGCTGAGCGTGGTCGGGGCGGGCCCCCTCGGCTGGGTCTTCCGCGTCCACGACGGCGCCGGTGGTGGCGAGCTCGCTCTCAAGCTCCTGCACCCGCACCTGCTGCGAACCGAGAGTGAACGACGCCACTGCGCGGACACGCTGCGACAGGGGCGGAGGGTGGACCACCCGGGCCTGCTGCCCGTCCTCGACGTCGGGGAGGAGCAGGGCCGGCCCTTCTTCACCGCGCCGTTCCTCGAGGGTGTGAGCCTCCGCCGCATCCTCGAGACGCGCAGAGCGCGCGGGCAGCGCTTCACGCTCGAGGACGCGGAGCCCCTCCTCGCGCAGCTCGTCAGCGCGCTGGATGCAGCCCACGGAATCGCGCCGCACGGAGACCTCAAGCCGGACAACATCTTCGTGCTTCCGGATGCGCTCCGGGTCACCGACTTCGCCCTCTGTGCATCTCTCCCGCGCGGTCCGTTCGTGGAGGCGCAGCGGCAGGCGCTTGTGGATCGCTACCTTGCGCCAGAGCTGAAGCAGGGCACGACGGAACCGCGGGCGGACGTGTTCGCACTCGCGGTCATCGTGGAGGAGATGCTCGCAGGCGGGCCGCCGGGGGAGGGTGGGGCGGCGGCCAGGACGCGTGGACACGCGGTGCTTCCGCGGGAGGCAGAAGGATTCCTCAAGCTCGCGCGGCACCCGAACGCGTTCGTCCGCCCGAGAAGCCCGAGCGAGCTCCTCGCGGAGCTCACGGCCATCCTGCGGAGACCCTCCGCGTCCATACGGCGCGCGCCCCCTCCTCCCGTGCCGGGCGACGAGGAGCCCACGCAGTCCATTCCTCCGCCGGAGGGTTGGGGCGTCGCGGAGGAGAGTCCTCCGCCGCCGGTCCCCGACGTGGCGCCCTCGGGGCGGTCCTCGT
>JAKEEX010000571.1 GCA_022616315.1 Myxococcaceae bacterium | reverse complement strand
GAGCAGGAGCACGCCGAGCGCGGCACCGACGAACTGGGCGAGGACGTAGAACAGCGCGTCCCAGGGCTTCACCTTGCCCAGGTGGAAGAACGTCAGTGTCACCGCGGGATTGATGTGCGCACCGGAACGCATTCCGAGTGGGGAGTCGATGATGGCGATGGCGGTGAGCCCCATCAGCACGCCGAAGAGCGCGCGACGCACCACGGGCGAGGGCAGCGCCTGGTGGAGGGGCGAGCCGGGGTACTCGAGCAGGATGCCGAAGAGCCCCGCAGCGATGAGGAATGCCCCGAGCAGACCCGCCTCGATGGCGTACTCCGGCCAGTGGGAGCTCAGCGACTGGAGCGAGGGATGGCGCCGCACCTCCGACGTCACGGAGTGGACTCAGAGAAGAGCGGCAGGTAACGCCCGTACCCCTCGGACTCCAGCTGCTCCACCGGCACGAAGCGCAGCGCGGCGGAGTTCATGCAGTAGCGCTTCCCTGTGGGCCGCGGGCCGTCGTCGAAGACGTGACCCAGGTGTGAGTCGGCGGTGCGGGAGCGCACCTCGGTTCGAGGCACGAGGAGGGAGCGGTCCGCGCGGAGCACGACGTTCCCCTCCTCGAGCGGGCGGGCGAAGCTCGGCCAGCCGGTGCCGGAGTCGTACTTGTCGAGCGAGCTGAAGAGCGGCTCCCCGGAGACGATGTCCACATAGATGCCGGGCCGCTTCTCGTTCCAGTACTCGTTGCGGAAGGCCGGCTCCGTGCCGTCCTCCTGCGTCACCCTGTACTGCAGGGGGGTGAGCGTGCGCCGGAGCGCCTCGCGTGATTCCGGGCGGGCGGCCTGCGGTGCCGCCTCACCTTCTCGCCCCTGCGAGGACCCGCCCGGGGCCATGCACCCGAGCAGGCCGAGGAGGACGGGCATCCACATCCGGTTCCGTGACGGTGGCGACGCCATGATGGACTCCCTCCATCCCGGAATCTGCGCATGGAGACGAGTCCTGACTCCTCTCTCCATCCAGCGGACGACACCACACCGCCCAACTCTCCCCTCTCCCCCTGGGAGAGGGACAGGGTGAGGGGGTTGTTCCTCCGGGCTCTCCACTCACTTCCGAGCTTCGCGCTGCTCCACCGGCAAGTACGTGAGGTCCGGACGAAAACTCACGGCCTCGGTACGCGCGCCCACGATTGCGTCGCTGGACGGCACGGCGGAGCGCCGCAGGAGCTGCGACATCCGCTCGCCCGGGACGAAGACGACGTAACTCCCGAGCTCACCGCCGCTGACGAGCTCGAAGACCAGCCGGCCGTCGGACCGGTGACGCTGGAGCGCCGACTCGAAGTCCTTCTCGCGACCGCTCCGGACCTGGATGGTGGCGAAGGTCGCCAAGGGTGACGTCAGCAACGCGGCCGTTCCCCGCGAGAGCTCCGGGCGGAAGCGATAGACGGCGGTCGTGCCCAGGCGCGCGTGAGGGAAGACGTTCTTCGCGTTGTCCGCACGGTCCTCGGCCGGCGCGACGGGCGCGTCGAGCTCCTCGCCGGTTCGGCCGAAGGTCCCGTCGATGAAGACTCCCGCGCGCTCTCCGGTCGCGACGGTCCAGCCGTACCAGGCCCAGCGGTCGCCGTTCTGCTTGTGCCACTCGAGGTGGCGCCGGTAGCCGTCCTCGAACTCGCGCGCCATCCCCTCCCTGGGCACCAGCACCGTGATGCGGGCGAAGGGCCCGCTCCCTTCTGCGAGAGCGGCCGACGCTCCGAGAAGCACCATCAACGTCAACCAGTGCATCATTTCAGCCGACCTCCTGGCCCCTGCGGCATCGCGAATGTGAGCGTGACTGGAATCGAAACAACGTGGCGTGTGGCCTGATGCACGGCCACGACCACGAGAACCCTAACTAACTATCTCAAAACTCAGGCCGCTCCTGCCTGAACCAG
>JAKEEX010000570.1 GCA_022616315.1 Myxococcaceae bacterium | reverse complement strand
TGGGGAACTGAGGCGCGCATGGCCGTCCCGGCGCAGGAGCTGAGGCCGCGCGGCGCGGTCGCCCTCTTCGACTCGGCCCTGCGCCTGTGTGCGCGCAGCGGCGGGGTGTGGGCGCTGACGCTGCCTGGAGCAGCATTGGTGGCCGCGGCCCTCTTCGTTCTCGTCGAGCGCACGCAGCGAGGGGGGGACCTGGAGCAGGCGAGCGTCCTGCTCGCCGCCGCGTGGCTGGTCCGGGGACTGTGTCAGGGGGCCGCGTGCCATCACACACGCGAGGTGCTCCTGGCTCCCGGAGCTCCCTCGGTGGCACGCTCCTTCGCTGCTGCCCTCCGGCGTGCGCCGAGTCTTCTCATCACCACGTCCGCGCTGCTGCTCGTCAACATCGTCGCGGTCACGGCCTCGCTCGGCGTGGCCCTCTTCTTCCTCGGCTCTCAGGCGGTGGCGTACGCCGTCACCATGGAGGGACGGGGCCATGCACTCGGCTTCTGGCGCCGGGGCTCGGAGCAACTCGGGCCCTCGCGCTCGGCCGCGAGCGTCCTGCGGTGGCTCTTCTCCGTGCAGGTGCTCGTGCTCTTCAACCTGCACCTGGCCACGGGCCTGTGCCTGTTCCTCGCGCGGAAGTTGCTCGCATTGGAGGTGACGTACCTCGAGCGCTTCACCTCACTGGACAACATGGCGTGGGTCGCGTTTCTGGTGGCTGTGACCTTCGGGCTCTTCGAGCCGTTGAGGGCCGCCGCGGCCACCTTGCTGCTGGTGGATGCGCGCGTCCGGCGCGAGGGGCTGGACGTGGCGGCTGCGCTGGATGAGCTGCCGTCGCGCAGGGGTAGGAGCGGGGTCGCTGCGGCGGTGGTGGTCATGCTGGGGTTCGTGCTTGCTCCAGGAGCTTCGCGCGCACAGGGAGAAACGCAGGTGCACAGCTCCCTCACCCCGCCCCTCTCCCAGGGGGAGAGGGGAGAGTTGGCGGAGGTGGTGCGTCGCCTGCACGCGGTGGCGGAGGCATGTGAGGAGGAGGACCCTCTTTCGGAGGAAGGCGAGCGGGCGTTGCTCTCGCTTCCTCGGGCCGAGCAGGTGAAGCTCGAGCGCTTCCTGAAGCGGGTGGAACGCACCGCCTTCGACGACGCGCTGTGCGAGGACGCCATCCCCATGCTGGAGACGGGCATCTCACTGGCGCTCGAGACGGCCTCGGTCACCTCTTCAGCGGATGCCCAGGCGCGTGCGCAGGCAATTCTTGGTCGAGCCGAGTTCCAGCCACCCGCCCCCGCGAAGACGGAAGCTTCCAGCGAGTCCGAGCCCGGAGGCGCGTGGTGGGACGTGCTCGAGCGCTGGTGGCAGAAGCTGCTGGACTGGCTCTCGCGCGCGGACGAGAAGCGTGCACCGCGCCCACCCACTCAGCTCCCCTTCAGCGGTGAGACGGCGGCGCACTCACTCGTCGTGCTGCTCGTGGGTGCCGTGGTGGTGGGGCTGGCGACGCTCCTGCTGAGGGCCCGGGGTGGCACCCCGACGGAGGTGGAGGCCCAGGTGACGGGAGGTGTGCGCGAGGAGTCCCTGGCGCCGCACCCGGACAGCGCACTGTCGCGTCCCGCGGAGGGGTGGGCGGGGCTCGCGGACGAGCTCGCCGCCGCCGGTCGACACCGCGAGGCCGTGCGCAACCTCTACCTCGCCCTCCTCGCACGCCTGCACCGGGACGGTGCCATCTCCTACGAAACCACCTTGAGCAACTGGGACTACCTGCGCGCGTTCCGCGGCTCTCGCGTGCAGCGCGAATCCTTCCGCGAGCTGACGTCCCGCTTCGACTTCACCTGGTACGGCCACGCAGCGGTCGACGCGGAGGACTACGCGTCCTTCCGCGCGCTCACCCGCATCTTCCTCGCGCCCGCGCCACTGGAGGCCGTCCGTGCGTGACCGCTTCCCGCTCCTGCTCGTCGCCGGCCTGCTCGTCGCGGGTGCTCTGGGCGCAGCGCTCCTGCAGGGCTCCCGCAGGGGTGACTTCGCCGACGTGCTCTCCACATACCGCTCCACCGACAAGGGCGCCCGCGCTCTCTACCTGCTCGCAGAGGAGAGCGGCGTGCCGGTGGTACGGCGCACGCAGGACCTCGCCGTGCTCGAGGGCACGCACGGAGTGGTGCTGCTCGGAGTCGATGTCGAGGGCGAAGAGGACAGGACACCCGAGGAGACGGAGCTGGCGGAGGGCGCGGACGCGGGCGTGTCTCCGCGCGACGGTCTGAACCCACTGTTCGCCTCCCCGCTGGACAAGACGGAGCACGACGCCCTGCTGGAGCACGTGAAGCGCGGGGCCACCGTCGTGTATGCCCCCTGGGGCGCGCGTGAGAACCCGTTCCTCGACGCACTGGGCGTGGAGCTACGGAGGGCCTCTTCCGAGCTCGGGCCACGGACGCTCCTCCCCGCGGGGGTGACGCCTTTCACGCGCGGAGTGGAGAAGGTGGAGGCGCCGGTGCAGGCCTACCTGCGCCTGCGCGTGGGTCCAGGGCCACTCCTCGACGGCGAAGACCCCGACGCTCCGGTGCAACTCGCCCACCAACGGAACGGGGGTCCCCTGCCGCTCCTCGTGGACGAGGAGCTGGACGCTCCCGTGGCCGCGCTCGCCTGGTACGGCCATGGCCGTGTCCTGGTGCTCGGCGCTCCGGAGCTCGCGATGAACGGCATGCTGGGCCGCGCGGACAACGCGGCGTTCTGGCTGAACCTGCTCGCCGCTGCCTCGGGCGACGGTCCCGTGCACTTCGACGAGTTCCACCATGGCTTCCGCAACGAGCGCTCCGTGGTGGACTTCGCCCGCCGCTACGGCCTGCACCTCGCGGTGGCGCAGCTGCTCCTGGGCCTCGTGCTGTGGGCCGCGTCGCTCCGGCGCTTCGGCCCGCCCCAGCCCTTCGCCGAGGACGTGAGGACGGGCGGAATGGACGCACTCTCCGCCACCGCGCGTCTCTACCGCGCCGGTCGGCACCGCGCATGGGCCGCGGGCCTCCTCCTCCGCGAGCTGGCGCAGTCGCTCGGACACGCTGCGGGGCTGGGTGCCCACGCAGGAGCTCGCGAGGTGGAGACGGCGCTCCGCGCACGTGGGAGCACGGACCTCGTCACCTTGCTCGCCCGCACCGCCGAGCGCGCTGCAAACGCCGAGCGGGACGCCGACGTGCTCGCCACCGCCGAGCACGCTGCAAGCGCCCGACGCCTCGCACTCTCCGCCCGCAAGGGCAGCCCCCCTCCCGGGAAGGACCACACTCCATGATGCCCGAACCCATGTCCCCTGGCCTCAACCCCGTGGCCGCCGCCCACACCCTCCGCGAGCAGGTGCTCGGGGAGGTGCGGAAGGTGGTGGTGGGCCAGGACGAGGTGCTCGAGCTCATGCTCTGCGGCCTCATCGCCGGCGGCCACCTGCTGCTGGAGGGCGTTCCCGGCGTCGCCAAGACGCTGATGGCCCGCGCGCTCAGCCGCGCCGTGAGCGCGGACTTCAAGCGCATCCAGTTCACCCCGGACCTGATGCCCGCGGACATCCTCGGCACGAGCGTGTTCGACCTGAAGACGCAGTCCTTCGTGCTGGTGCGCGGTCCCATCTTCACGGACCTGCTGCTCGCGGATGAGATCAACCGCGCTCCGGCGAAGACGCAGTCCGCGCTGCTCGAGGCGATGCAGGAGCGCAGCGTCTCGCTCGAGGGACGGCACAGCGCGCTCTCTCCGCTCTTCACGGTCTTCGCCACACAGAATCCCGTGGAGTCGGAGGGCACCTACCCGCTGCCGGAGGCGCAGCTGGACCGCTTCCTCCTGAAGGTGGAGGTGGGCTACCCCACGGAGTCGGAGGAGGACGCAATCCTCGCCGCGGTGCACGCGGGGCAGGAGCCCGGGAACCTGGAGCGCTCGGATGTCCGGAGCGTCGTGGGTCCGGAGCAGGTGCTCGAGGCCCGCGGTGCGCTGAGCCAGGTGGCGGTGGAGCCGCCGGTGCTCGCCTACATCCGCCGTCTCGTCCAGGCCACGCGTGTGTCTCCACGCATCCGGCTGGGCGCGGGCCCGCGCGGGGGCGTGCACCTGCTGCTGGCATCCAAGGCGCTCGCGGCGCTGCGTGGACGCCCCTTCGTCACGCCGGACGACGTGCGCTTCCTCGCGGGCCCGGTGCTGAAGCACCGCCTCCTGCTGTCACCGGACGCGGAGCTCGACGGCGCGACGCCCGCCGAGGTGCTGCGCGAGGTGGTGCACTCGGTCGAGGTCCCGAGGTGATTCCCACCGCGCGGCTCTGGGCGACGCTCGCCCTGCTCAGCCTCCCGGCCATCGCGGCGGGCTTCCTGCGCGGCCTGTGGCCGGTGCTGCTCGGGGTGGACGCGGTGCTTCTCACGCTCGCGGCGCTGGACTTCGTCCTCGCGCGACGGGTGCAGCTTGAAGTGCGGCGGGTGTTGCCCGCGCGGCTCTCGGTGGGGCAGCCCAACAAGGTGGAGCTGGACCTCGTGCACCGGTCCACACGCCGGGTGCACGCGCGGGTGCGGGACGACGTGCCCTCGGACTTCACCTCGGACTCGGAGGACCTCCGGACGATGCTCGCACCGGAGAGCCGCTCGCACCTCGTCTACCGCGTCACGCCGAAGCGCCGCGGCCGCTTCCACTTCGGGGACCTCCACGTCCGTGTGCTGGGGCCCCTCGGTCTCGTCTGGCACGAGCGCACGCATCCCGCACGCGCACCACTCTCCGTCTATCCAGACCTGCGTGGCGCGAGCCGGTTGCTCCTCTCCGGAGCGGCGCTGGACCTCGTGAATCTCGGGCTGCGCAAGCTGCGCCAGGACGGCCAGGGCAGCGAGTTCGCCCGCCTGCGCGACTACGCCCAGGGCGACAGCGTGCGCGAGGTGTCGTGGAAGGCCACGGCCCGGCGCGGACGCCCCGTCACGCGGGTGATGGAGTCGGAGCGCAGCCAGTCGGTGCTCATCTGCGTGGACGCGGGACGTTCCATGGCGGCGCGGGTGGACGGGCTCACGAAGCTGGACCACGCCGTCAACGCGGCGCTGTACCTGGCCTTCGTCGCGGTGCGGAACGGGGACCGCGTGGGGCTGGCCGTCTTCGCCGATGGGGTGAAGAGCTACCTGCCGCCGGCCGCGGGACGCTCGCAGTACCGGCGTATCGTGGACACGCTCTACTCCGTCACGCCCACGCTCACGTACGTGGACTACCTGGCGCTCTTCAAGGAGCTCAATGTCCGCCTGACGCGCAGGAGCCTGTTGTGCGTCTTCACGGACGTGCTCGACGAGGACCAGGCCCTGGCCATGGCCGCGCCCCTGCGCCGGCTCGCGCACCGCCACGTGCCGCTGTGTCTGACGGTGAAGGACACGGCCCTCACGGGGCTGCTGCTCGAGCCGCCCGCGGACCCGGACGCCGCATACCAGCACGCCGTCGCGGCCGAGCTCCTCACCGAGCGTGAGGGGCTCAAGGCGAAGGTGGCGCAGGGAGGCGTGCAGCTCCTGGACGTGGTGTCGAGCGAGCTCAGCCTCGCGGCGGTCAACCGCTACCTGGACATCAAGGCACGCGGAGCGCTCTGAGCGCCGCGTGCCCAGCTCGAGCCCAGGTAGGCGTACACGCCACACCCGAAGAGGAGGGCGAAGCCCACCTTGAAGCCCACGGAGAGCCGTGGCGGATGAAGCTGCGAGATGGTCCCCTCGATGAAGCCCGCGAGGACGAACAGCAGGAGCGTCCCCATCAGCAGCCGCACGGCGGTGAGCGCCTCCCTCCGCAGCGCGAGCCGGCGGGGCAGCCCGCGTGGTGCCACCAGGCCCCGCGCGATGACGAGCCCCGCGGCACCCGCGACGCAGATGGCCGTCACCTCCGGGATTCCGTGCGGGAGGATCCACGCCCAGAACCAGCCCGCGAGCCCCTTCGCCGCGTACACCTGCGCGAGCGCCCCGAGGAACAGGCCGTTGACGAACAGCATGACGGCCGTGCCGACGCCCGCGGTGAGCCCCAGCGCGAAGGCGAGGAACGCCACCTGGATGTTGTGCGTGAAGAGGAACGTGGTGAACTGCGCCTGCTCCTCCACCGACGCCCCCGCTTCCGAGGCCTCCTCCTTCGCGCGCTCCGTGGGGTCCAGCGTCAGGTGCTCGGTCGGGACGAGGTACTGCGCCGCGTCCGAGTCCACCACCATCCCGAGGTAGCCGAACCCCACGCCCGCCATGAAGAACAGCAGGGCGGCGATGAACATCCGCGCCTCGTGGCGGAGGGTGTCCGGGAAGCCGCGCGCGACGAAGGCCCACGCGTCCGCAAGGCGTGGGCGCCTGCCCGGGTAGGTGAGCGCATACGCGCGGCCCACGAGGTCATTGAGGTACCCCGTCACCTCCGCGGGTGCGCTGCGGGCGCGGACGAACAGCAGGTCCGAAGACGCCGAGCGGTACAACCGGGCGAGCTGCCGGGCCTCCTCGAGGCTCAGCGTCCGCAGTCCCTGCACGTCCGCCTTGTCGAGGAGCTGCTCGAGCGTGCGCCACCGTGGGCCGCGGGACTCGACGAACTGGGGCATCTCCATTCCGTCACTGTACACTCCCCGAGCCCATGGCCGCCTCCGCCGACAGCCTCCTCGAAGTCACCCACACCGTCGTCACGCCGGAGTCGGTGGAGTTCGACTTCGCCCTCGCCGGACTCTACAGCCGCTTCCTCGCGTGGCTCCTGGACGGGCTCATCGTCGTCGCGGTGTACGGCGCCGTCATGACGGCCCTTGCGACGCTCCTCGCCTTCACGCCCGGGCTCGTCTCCGCCTTCTCCTTCATCCTCTTCTTCCTGCTCGACTGGGGGTACGGGATGGCGCTGGAGGCGCTCTGGAGCGGGCAGACGGTGGGCAAGCGGGTGATGGGGCTGCGCGTCATCCAGGAGAGCGGTGTGCGCATCGGTGTGTACCAGGCCCTCCTGCGCAACCTCGCGCGTCCACTGGACCGGCTCCCGCTGCTGTACGGGGTGGGGGGCCTCGCCGCGCTCTTCTCGGAGAAGCACCAGCGCTTCGGGGACCTGCTCGCGGGGACCCTGGTGGTGCGCGAGCGGCGCCTCAAGCTTCCGGAGGCGCTCACCCGGCCCGAGGGTGGGGCGGCCCTGCTCGCGGACGTGCAATTCGTGCAACGGGTGTCCCGACTCTCGACGGAG
>JAKEEX010000569.1 GCA_022616315.1 Myxococcaceae bacterium | reverse complement strand
GCGCCGGCGCCAGGATGGCCTGGCTCACCTGCGCCTGGGCCCCCAGCGCGTCCAGCGGCTGGATGACGATGTCCGCGTAGTCCGCGGGGTAGAGGATGTGGCTGGTGGGCTGGCCCGGCGGATTCTGTGGCGATGCGGGCTGGGATGGGTCGTACGGGCCCGGCGTCCCGGACGGCGGGGCGCCCACGTCGCGGATGTTGTAGCCCGTGGGCTGCCGGATGCGGGCCTCCACGTTGTTGCGCGTGTAGCTGCCGCCCACGGTGAGCGTGGGCAGGTAGCCCGCCCAGGCGCGGGCCGACAGCTGCTCGGCCTGCTGCAGGCGTGCGCGCGCCGCCTCGAGCTCGAGCGACTGCGACTCGGCCTCGGCGAGCGCCTGGTCCAGGGTGAGGGGGGCGGCGTTGAGCACGGCTGCCGCGAGGAGGGGGAGGAGCGGGGTCATTGCGTCTTCCGGAGAAGTGAGGGTGCTTGGCGGAGTGGGGAGGCCGGGTGTCACAACCCCCTCACCCCGTCCCTCTCCCAGCGGGAGAGGGGAGAGTGCTCAGGCGTTCATGCGAAGGCGCTGCTCGAGCTCTGCGTCGGCAGTGGCCGCTGCAGGGACGAGCCCCAGCTCGGCCTCGCCCGTCTCGTGCGGGTCCTCCTTGCGCACGCGGAACACCCGCGCGAGCCACAGCGCCGCGTCGTCGAAGAGGCTGTAGGCCACCGGCGTCGCCAGCAGCGTCAGCACCAGCGACAGCGTCTGGCCGCCCACCACCACGCCGGCCGTGGCGCGGTTCATGGCACTGCCGATGCCGGTGCTCGTCACCAGCGGCACCATGCCCGCCACGAACGCGATGGTCGTCATGAGGATGGGACGCAGACGGTCCTTGCTTCCTTTGATGATGGCCTCGGTGCGCTCCATCCCCTGCTCGCGCAGCTGGTTGGTGTGGTCCACCTGGAGGATGGAGTTCTTCTTCACCACGCCGAAGAGCACCAGGATGCCGAGCATGGAGTAGATGTCCAGGCCCTGCCGGAAGATGAGCAGCGACATCAGCGCGAAGGGCACCGTCAGCGGCAGCGAGAGCAGGATGGTGAGGGGATGCAGCCAGCTCTCGAACTGCGCCGCGAGGATGAGGTACATGAAGACGAAGGCCAGCAGGAACGCGAGCATGAAGTTCGTGAACGTGCGGCCGATCTCGCGGCTCATGCCCACCGGCGCGGCGCTGTAGCCCGCCGGCAGCTTCAGCTCCGCCGCCCCCTTGTCCAGCTCGCTGATGATGCCCGCAGCGCCCACGCCCGGGGCGGTGTTGGCCGTCAGGAGAACCATGCGCTGGCGGTTGGTGCGGTTGATCTGCGAGGGGCCCTCGCCGCGGTCCACATTCACCACGTTGAGCAGGGGCACCGGCCCGTTGCGGCTGGGGACGTCGAGCATCGCGAGCTTCTCCACGCCGTCACGGAAGTCCTTCTCCGCGCGCGCCCGCACCTCGTACTGGTACCCGCCCTCCTCGTAGGAGGACACCTGCAGCCCGCCGAGCGCCAGCTGGAGCGTCGAGGCCACGTCCGACACGTTGACGCCCAGGTCCGCCGCGCGGTCGCGGTCCACGGACACGCTCACCTCGGGCTTGCCGAGGATGAGGTTGCTGTCCGCGTCCACCGCGCCCGGCACCGCTCTCAGCTTCTCGAGGAGCTTCTTCGAGTAGCCGGCCAGCTCGTCGAAGTCCGTGCCTCGCACGGCGTACTGCACCGACGCCGTCGAGCCGCCTCCGCCGAACATCGGCACCTCGCTCACCTGGACGCGCAGCTCCTTCGGCAGCCTGGACGTGATGTCCCGGCGGATGCGGTTCATCAGCTCGTCCTGCGTCTCCTTGCGCTGGTCCGGATCCACCAGCTTCACGAAGATGCTGGCCACGTTGGGCGAGCGGTCCGCGTTGTCACCGATGGTGGTCAGCGTGAGCTTCACCTCGGGCAGCTGCCGCACCTCGCGGGCGATGCGGTCCGCCGTAAGCTGGGTCGCCTCGATGCTGGTGCCCTCGGGGGCGCGCACGTTGATGGAGAGCTGGGCCTCGTCGCTCTTGGGCAGGAAGCCCTTGGGGACCGCCATCCCCAGCGGCACGCAGCTGCCCAGCGCCGCGAGGCAGGACACCACCACCACCCAGCGGTGGCCCATCACCCACCGGAGCGCCTTCACGTAGGCGTTCTCCAGCGGCAGGTACACCTTGTCGGTGAGCCGCTCGAGGAAGGGCTTCTCGTGGGCGTGGCCCGCCTTCGGCGCCTTCAGCCAGCGCGCGGCCAGCATGGGCGTCAGGGTGAAGGACACGAGCAGCGACACGGCGATGCTGAACGCCATCGTCCACCCGAAGCTCGCCAGGAAGCGACCAGGGACGCCGCCCATGAAGGCCACGGGGAGGAACACCGCGATGAGCGACAGCGTGGTGGCGAGCACCGCGAGGCCAATCTCCTTCGTCGCCTTCACCGCCGCCGGGAAGGGCTTCTCCCCCTTCTCGTAGATGTGTTTGAAGATGTTCTCCAGCACCACGATGGCGTCGTCGATGACGATGCCCACCGCCAGCGCGAGCGCCAGCAGGGTGATGGTGTTGAGGCTGAAGTCCATCCACTTCATCAGCATGAAGGTGCCGATGATGGAGGTGGGGATGGCGAGCGCGCTGATGATGGTGGAGCGCCAGTTGCCCAGGAAGAGCAGCACCACGAGCGCCGCGAAGATGGCGCCGAGGACGAGGTGCTCCTGCACCGCGTGCACCGACGTGCGCGTGGTCCCCGTCATGTCGCGCAGCACCTCGAGGCGGTAGCCGGACGGGAGGCTCTTGGAGACCGTCTCCATGCGCTCCTTCACCCTGTCCACCATGGCCACCGAGTTGGTGCCGCTCTGCTTGCGGATGGAGAGCAGCACCGCGGCGGCGCCGTCACGGCTCGCGGCCGTCTGCGGCTCCTCCTCGCCGTCCTCCACGCGCGCGACGTCCGCCACCCTGATGCTGTGGCCGGCCTCCTGCTTCACCACCAGCTGCTCGAGCTGCTCGGGGCGGGTGACGCGGCCCTGGAAGCGCACGCTGATGCGCTCGGGGCCCGTCTCCAGCGCGCCGCCCGGCACCGTGAGGTTCTGGCTGGCGATGGCGCGCTGCACGTCCAGCGCGGTGAGCCCCGCGGACTTCAGGCGCACCGGGTCCAGCCACACGTGCACCTGGCGCTTGCGGCCACCGATGAGGGTCACCTGGCCCACGCCCTGGACGTTCTCCAGGAGCGGACGGACGCGCTTGTCCGCCACCTCGGTGATCTCCCGCATCGAGCGCCCGTCGGCGTTGACGGAGACGATGAGGACCGGGATGGCGTCCGGGTCGAACTTCTGGACGATGGGCGTCTCGATGGTGCGCGGCAGCGTGGGGATGATGGTGGAGATCTTGTCCCGCACCTCCTGCACGGCCGTGTCGATGTCCTTCTCGAGGACGAACGAGATGATGACCTGCGAGACGCCCTCGCTGGTGATGGAGTTCATCTCGTCGATGCCCGAGATGGTGTTGACCGCCTCCTCCACCTTCTCGGTGACCTCGGTCTCCACCTCGCGGGCGTTGGCGCCCGGCAGGCGCGTGACGACCACCGCGGTGGGGATGTCAATCTTGGGGAAGCGGTCCACGCCCAGCTGCACGTAGCCCGCGGCGCCGAGGACGCAGAGGAAGAGGATGAGGACCGTCGCGAAGACGGGACGGCGGACGGAGATGTTGGCGAGCCATTGCATGGTGAATCACTCCACCTTCGCGCCGTCGCGCAGCTCGGGGCGGGCCTGGGCAACGACCCTCTCACCGGGCATCACGCCGCGCAGGATGCCGGCGCGCTCGCCGGCGGTGTCATTCAGCTGGACCAGTCGCTCCTCGAGCGCGCCGTCCTTCACCACGAAGAGCCGGGACTGGTTTCCCTCCTGGCGCACCGCCGCGCGCGGAACGACCGCCACCGGAGCGCTGTCCAGGGCCAGCCGGGCCTGCACGAAGGCGCCCGCGGGCAGCTTGCCGTCCACGTTGTCCACCAGCGCCTCCACGACGACGTCGCGGCTGCCGCGGCGAACCATGGGGCCCACGTGGCTCACCTTCGCCTCGTGGCGGACCGACGGATTGGACGAGAGGGAGAAGGACACGGTCTGGCCCACGTGCACGTCCGCCGCGGAGGCCTCGGGCACGGTGAGCTCCAGGCGGAGCTGGCCGGTGGCCACCAGCGTCACCACCGCGGAGGGCTGGGTGACGAACTCACCCACGCTGACGTGGCGCTCGGCCACCACGCCGTCGAAGGGAGCCCGGATGGTCATGTCCGACAGGGCCGCGGCGCTGAGGCGCGCACGCGCGTCGCTCGCCGTCACCTGGGCCTGGGCCACCTTGCAGTTGGCGAGGGTGCGCTCGTGCTGGCTCATCGCCACGCCGCCCTCGGCCACCAGGGCGTTGCTGCGCTCGCACTCCGAGCGGCTCACCTCGGCCTGGGCCCGGGCGACGTCCGCCGCCGCCGCGGCCTCGGCCGCCTGGGCCGTTGTCACGCGCGCGTCCAGCCGCGCCAGCACGTGGCCCTTCTTCACGGCCTGTCCCCGCTCGGCGTCGGTGGCGAGCACCTTGCCGGCAGCACCCGCCGCCACCGAGGCGTCCTCCAGCGGAGCGAGGGTGCCCGTCAGGGCGAGGGTGCGCGGCAGCGCCTCCGACTTCACCTCCACCGTCTCCACCTTGAGCGTGGGCACGGGAGCGGCGGCCGCCTGGGGGGTGGCCTGGGCGGGGCTGCAACCGGACCAGAGCGCAAGGCCGGCCAGGAGGCCCGGCACCAAGAATGGGGAACGCGCGTGCATGACTTTCAGGCTCCGATGACGCGGCGGGCTACGCGGCCCCCTCGGCCGGGCCCCCCGCCTTGCTTGAAAAGGGCGACGGTGAATAAGCTCGATGGTTGAGGCTGTCAATGATTTGCCACCTCAGCTATTCCCGTGTTACCTCGATGGGCAGCGGGGTGGATGTCGGCTTTGTGAAGCAGCGTGAAGCACCAGGAGGCACGAGTCGGATGGCAGCGGCGGACAGCAACGGCGGGGGGGCGCTCGCTCGGCCTCCCGAGGTTTCCGGGGAGCCACGGGAGGCGGAGCCCATCTGCGAGGCATGGCAGCTCCTGTTCAAGCTCCTGCGCCACTTCCGCAGCCACTGGGCGGGGGTGCACGGGCAGTTCGACCTCACCCCCGTCCAGGGCCACGTGCTGGCCCTGCTGGAGCCGGGGATGCCGAGGCCCATGAGTGGGCTGGCGGACCTCATGGGGTGTGACGCCTCCAACGTGACGGGCCTGGTGGACCGGCTGGAGATGCGGCGCCTCCTGGAGCGCCGCAACGCCGAGCACGACCGACGCGTGAAGATGCTGGCCCTGACCGCGGAGGGGGAGCGGCTCCGCTCCGAGTTGATGGAGCGGCTGCGCGAGCCTCCCGAGGAGCTGCGGCACCTGCCGCGGGCGGACCAGGAGGCGCTCCGGGATGCCGTGCGGCGGACGCTCCAGGCGGTGGGCATCCCCGAGGAGTGACGCCAGGACGTTCCCTGGGCGTGCAGCCGACACGGCCCCTCCCTTGCGCTCCGTGCCCCGCGTGCACCCTGCGCCCCGAGGCATAGCCTTCCCAGGTGGAGAGGTCGGGGGCACGCAGTCGCACGCCGATGTGGCGCTCGTGGGGGACGTGGTGGCGCGCCCTCGGGCTTGCCGCGGCCTACCTGGTCCTGGGTTCCGTGGGGGCCCAGTTCGTCTTCCCACCCCAGGAGAACGCGGTCTTCTGGCCTCCGAGCGGCCTGACGCTCGCCGTGTTGCTGCGCTCCACTCCCGGTCGCTGGCCCGTCTACCTGGCTGCCATCGCCGGGGCGGAGACGGTCCAGGTCGTGGCGCACGGGGACCCTCTCCCGGTGGCCCTCAGCTGGGCCGCGGCGAACGTCCTTCGCACGCTGGTGGGCGCCGGGCTGATGCGCCGGTGGCTGGGGCCGAAGGTGCGGATGGACCGGGTGCAGGACGTCGCGGGGCTCCTGCTCTTCGGCGGGCTGCTCGGGTGCGCGGTGAGCGCGACGCTCGGGGTGGGCGCCGTGGCGGTCTTCAAGGGAGAGCCCTTCATGTTGGGGGCCCCCAACCTCTTCACGGACTGGCTCACGTGGTGGCTGAGCGACATGCTGGGCACCATCCTCGTGGCGCCCCTGCTGCTGACGTGGTGGCCGGGCCACCGGCGTCCGCTGACTCCGGCACGGTGGGTGGAATTGGCCGTCTTGCTGGTGCTGCTGGCGGTGGTCGCGGAGGTCATCTTCGCCAATCGCCTGCCCCTCGCAGTGGTGCCCGCCCTCCCCTACGCGTGCTTCCCGTTCGTGGTGTGGGCTGCGCTCCGGCTGGGGCCGCGCGGCGCGGCCGCTGCGACGGTGGTGCTCGTCGTCATCGCCACGTGGATGACGGGCGAGGGGCTCGGCCCCTACGGCATGCTCGCGGCCTCTCCCGGCGAGCGCGTCCTCTCCGTCCAGGCCTTCATCGCCGTGGCCAGCCTGATGTCCGTCACCCTGGCCGCGCTCGCCAGCGAGCTCCGCATGGCCGAGCACGTCCAGCGGCTCGTGGCAGAGGCCGGGGCGGTGATGGCGGAGTCGCTCGACTACCGGGCCACGTTTCCGCGAATCGCCGAGCGGGTGGGCCCCGAGCTCGGCACGGCGATGGGCCTGTGGGTGCGGGACCGCTCGGGCAGGCTGGAGGAGGTGGCACTCCTGAAGTGGTCGAGCGGGCTGGGTGAGCGCCTGCGCAGTGAGGCCGAGGACCTGAGCGCGTCACGGACGTGGATGGAGCCCGAAGGGGCGGTGCTGCTCGTTCCGATGCGGGGCCAGCAGGGTGTGGTGGGGGCGCTGGGGTTTCTCGACACGGACAGGGCCCGTCCCTTCTCCGCGGGCGAGCTGGCGGTGGCGGAGGACCTGGCGCGCCGCTGCGCGCTGGCGGTGGAGGGCGCGCGCCACCTGGACGAGGCGCGCGAGGCGGTGGCGGCGAGAGACGAGTTCATCGCCATCGCGGCGCACGAGCTGCGCACGCCCCTCACCGCCCTGAGGCTGCGCCTCGACACGCTGGTGCACCAGCTTCGCCGCAAGCCCGGAGCGGAGGAGGTGCTGGCCAAGCTGAGCACCGCGACGCGGCAGACCACCCGCCTGGCCCAGCTGGTGGAGAGCCTCCTGGACGTGGGGCGCATCAACACCCGCCAGCTGAAGCTCGAGCGACAGCCCGTCGAGCTCTCGGCGCTGGTGGCGGAGGTGGCCGACCGCTTCTCCGAGGAGGCGGGGCGCTCGGGGTGCGACCTGAACGTCACCCTCCAGGGGGGCATCACCTGCTGGGCGGACGCGGGCCGGCTGGAGCAGGCGCTGCTGAATCTCCTGTCGAACGCGGTCAAGTTCGGGAAGGGGAAGCCCATCGACGTGACGCTCGCGCGTGTCGGGGACGTCGCCGAGGTGCGGGTGCGCGACCGGGGCATCGGCATCGCGCCGGAGGCGCTGGAGCGCATCTTCGGGCGCTTCGAGCGCGCGGTGTCGGCGCGGGAGTTCGGCGGCCTGGGGCTGGGCCTCTTCCTCACGCGGCAGATCACCGAAGCCCACGGCGGCCGCGTGCGCGTGGAGAGCACGCCGGGGGAGGGCGCGACGTTCATCCTCGAGCTGCCCGTGGCGCCCCCGGCGGTGGCCGAGCGGGAGGTTCCGGCGCAGGGACCTCCCTGACGGGGCGTCGCCTAAGGCGCTCGCATCACGGCCAGCGCCAGCAGGAGCCACCCGGCGAGGAAGCCCAGGCCACCGAGCGGGGTGATGGCGCCGAGCCACCGCACGCCGCTGAGCGCGAGCACGTAGAGGCTGCCGGAGAAGAGGACGATGCCGAGCGTCATCGCCCACCCCGCCGCCGTCAGCAGCCCCGAGGGCCGCGACTGCGCGAGCAGCCCCACCGCCAG
>JAKEEX010000066.1 GCA_022616315.1 Myxococcaceae bacterium | reverse complement strand
TAGCTGCCGCCGAGCAGGTCCGACTCCTGCGAGTCCTCGTCCGCCGCGCTGGAGGTGAGCAGCACCAGTCCCTGCGCGCGGCGGCCCGCATCCGTCTCCACGTCGAAGGCGGGGGCGCGGCGCACGCCCTTGGTGCGCGTGAGGGCGCCGGTGCGGCAGGCGTCGAGGATGCCGATGCGCACGTCCGCGGGCGCGCGCGCCAGCCGCTCCTTCAGCGTGGCGAGCGACAGCGCGGTGTCACCCAGCCGCAGCGCCCCGTCCTTCGCGTGGCCCGAGTAGTAGACGAGCAGCTCCGTCCGCGCCCCGGCGCGGCTGGCCTCCACCGCACGCGCCTCCAGCAGCGAGAGGGCCGCGAGCGCGTCCGCAGCGCTCCCCTCGAGAAGGAGCACCGCGTCCGCGGAGGGGACGCCGCCCACGCGCACGAGGATGCCGTGGACCTTCCGGGCGTCTTCGTGCGCGTACAGCAGGGGGTGGGTGCCCGCGCCCCCGCGGTCATTGCCCACCACCAGGGCGAAGCGGCGCACCGGCTGGGCCTGGGCGCCCAGCGCGAGGAGCACGGTCGCCAGCAGGACGGACAGGGGTCTCATGGCTTGACGAGGATACGGCGGAACTGCTCGCCCTCCACGGCGAGCCTGGGAAGGCGGGTGACGTCCCCGCCCGTCTGCCTGTAGGCCTCGCGCGCCGCGACGACGGCCCGCTCCACCGGGAGGGGCCGCTCGCTCATCACCACCACCACCGCCTCGGCGCCCCGGCCGGTGAACTCGAGGCTGTCCGGCAGGTAGTGCGGCCCGGGCCCGGAGGCCGCGGGGATGCTGGTGCCCGCCTCCGGGTAGAGGGGCGTCACCTCGCCGGTGGCATCCACCGACACGGCCAGGATGAAGCGCAGGCTCCCCGCCGTGTAGCCGATGCGAACCCGGTCGCCCCGGGCGAGCGCCTCGGGGCCTGCGGCCTGCGCGGTCCGCTGGGTCCCGCTGGCGCTGGCAATGGCCAGGGTGACGTCCGCGCCGCCCTTGAGGCGGTTGCCGGGAGCGTCGGTGCGGGGGAGGGCCACCACCGCCAGCACGGCGGCGGCCGCGAGAGACAGCGTGGGCACGAGCCACGCGAGCTTGCGCCCGGGGGCACGTCGCGCGCTCTTCGCCCGCACGCCCGCCTCGAAGCGGGCGAAGGGGATGCGCACCTCGAAGCGGACCGCCTCCTCCTCCAGCTCCGCCAGCTTGGCCGCGCAGGGCGGGCAGCTGCCCAGGTGGGTGGAGACGGTGGTCTCCTCGGAAGCGGTGAGCTCGCCGGCGCGCAGGCGGGTGAGGGTGTGGCGCGCCACGTGCTGCTCGGGGCTCATTCCTTCCACTCCTTCCCGGTCGCCCGGGCAAAGGCCTCCAGGCGCTTGCGGATGGTGGGGACGCTGCGACCCAGGAGGGCCGCGACCTCCTGCAGCGTCATCTCGTCCAGGTGGTAGTGCACCACGGCAGCCTGCGTCTCCATGTCGAACCGTCCCAAGAGCTTCACCAGCGCGTCCCGTCGCACGTGGGCGTCCTCGCCACCGTGCCCCTCGGGCCTGGCCGCCTCCGCCTGCTTGAAGAGGGCCCGCCAGGGGGCACGTTCGGCACGCAGCACGTTCAGGCAGTGGTGCGTCGCAATCTTCATCAGCCAGGTGACCGGCGAGGCCTCGGCGCGGAAGGCGTGCAGGTTCTGCAGGGCCCGCGCGAACACGTCCTGCAAGGCATCCTCCGCGCGGGTCTCGTCCTTCAGCAGGTAGCGGCAGCGCGCGTAGACGCTCGTGCCGTAGCGCGCGTACAGCTCGCGCAGTACCTCCCGGCCCTCGTCGGAGGGCGTGCGCCGCGAGGGCTGGGAAGCTTGCTGCATCCTGGAGGATGGGGCGTGGCTCAAGCGGAGAGGACGTCCAGCGGAAGCGTCCGCCCCGCGCCGGAACTCCGGGCGGGGCGGACGGGGAAGGAGCCTACTCCTCGAAGTAGGAGGCCGGCTGGAAGGCGCAGTCGGTGGCCTCGGTGCCGTAGGACATGTTCCACTCCGAGGTGGAGGCGCTGACGCGGAAGTAGCGGCTGAGGAAGCCCGTGTCCCAGCACTCGTTGAGGGTGACCGTGCCGCCGCCCATGTCACCGTTGGTGAGCCTCACGTCGGAGCGGCCCGCGCCGCTCTCCATCCAGCGGCTGCGGATGCTCATCCGCTCGAGCTGCGCCTGGGCGTCGATGTTCTTCAGCATCGCGAAGTCGAACTGGCCGCCCTCGCCCGGCGTGGAGGCGTAGCGGTAGTTTGCGTCGATGCGCTGCTCGCTCGCAGCGTCTCGCATCTGGAGGAACTGCACGCTCACGGTGACCTGGGACGCGGGCGACACGCGGGAGTACGTGAAGATGGCCTTGCCCATGTCGTTGGGGTTGTGCTCGGGGAGCGTCGCGGACGCGTCGAAGTCGATGGTGAAGGTGCCGTTGCCGTAGTTCTCCAGCGCCTCACCGCTGGTGGCGTCCTTCGCCGTGGTGTGGGTGCCGCTCAGGACCGTCACGAAGGTCGAGTCGTCCTGCGTCTTGTCCTTGGCCTCCGCCTTGTACTCGTGCACGCCCTCACCCACGCGCGTGACGGTCATCCTCCACGCCCTCTTGTGCAGCGCGTCGCTGTGCGGGCCCCACACCGCCTGGTTCTCCGTGAGCGTGGTAGGCGGGTGGCGGACGACGTCGCGCACATGGCGCAGCACCCCGGCAGTCGCACCGTTCACGGCGTCGGTGGCGTTGCGGGTGAAGGCGTAGAAGCCGGCCTGCTCGCCTGGGCCCTGCGCCTGGACGTTGCCGCCGGCGGCGGTGAGGCCCTGGCCGTTGCTGGTGGGCGTCTCGACCCTCACCATCTCCTCGGTGGGAAAGCCGGCCTCGAAGTCAGCGGCGGGTCCGCGCCCGCAGGCGCCGAGCAGCAGCGCGGAGGAGAGAAGCAGGGAACGCGTCTTCATGGTGTGTCCTCGTTTGGGCCGGGGTAGGTGCCCGGGCATCGTGTTTCGCCGGTATGGACACGGCCCGGCGAAAAAAGAGAAAGGACCCCGGATGATGTCCCTCCACGGGGCCTGCCGCATGTCGTCCTGTGTGAGTGCCGGTACGTCCGCGGACGCTGCGCCTGCACTGGTGGAGAGCAGCCCAGGAGACGAGCGGACGCCCCAGGCTCGTGGACGCACCGCATCCAGATGGTGCCGAGGAGGCGGGCGGGTGACAGTCGTGTGGCGCGCGCTCTGGCGGTGGCCGCCAGTGACACGGTACAGTTCCCACCCTCACACACAGCCCGGGCCGCGGCCCGGTGCGGTGGGCCCCCGAGGGCCGTCTGCACCACTGTCGCGCCGCCCGTCACTCACCCACTCACGGACCGTCCATGATTCAAGCCTCCGAGCTCGCGACGACGTCGGCATGAGGCACAGCCCTCCCTGCTGACGGCCTCCGCCTCCGCGGCGGACACACGCTTCACCCGCGCACCGCTCGCAACAGGGCCCCAATCTCGCCTAT
>JAKEEX010000568.1 GCA_022616315.1 Myxococcaceae bacterium | reverse complement strand
CTCATCACGTTGGTCTCGAACATCCGCATCCAGCGCTCGTCGGTGATCTCCTCGAACGGCACCGGCTCGAAGATGCCGGCGTTGTTCACGAGCACGTCGACCTCGGGCGCGCCGCGAATCAGTGCCTCTGCTCCGGCGGCATTGGACAGGTCCGCGGCCACACCGCGCGCCCTCCCCCCGGGCACCGTCCGGAGGATGCTCGCCTATGCACAATGCTCACGCCGACGGCTCAGCGCAGATCCGACGGGAGCCGGGGCGAGGAGAGCAGGTCGTGGAAGAGCTCCCAGCGCCGTGCAGGCTGTTCCTCGGTTCCGCCCTGCCGCTCGACGAAGCCCTTCACGAGGTCGCGGCCGAGGTTGTAGTTGATGACGTACGATCGGTACGCATCGAAGAACGTCACGCGCTGCGTGGCCCGCTCGGGCGACATGAGGGCGTAGCGTACGAGCCAGTCGCGCGCCTGGTCACGCGTGAACGCGCCGTCGAGGTAGCGACGCGCGGCCTCGTTGCCGGCGTAGTCCAGCTTCGCAGTGAGCTTCTCCACGCGCACGTAGTCCGCGGCGAGCTTCGGGTCGAGCCCCGCGAGCGGGAAGAGCACGTCCCGCGCGAATGCCTCCGCGTCGGGGAACGCCACCGCGATGCCGTAGTTCGCGCTCCCCTCGGCGATGAGCGACTGCGGGGAGAAGAGCGGGTAGATGGAGAACTCCACCCAGCCGCGCTCCCGCACCAGGTGCTTCTCGAGCAGCGCGTTGTAGACGTGGTGCCCCGGGTAGCCCTCGTGCGCCGCCAGGTCGATGGCGCGCCAGACGTAGATGGGCAGGTCGGTGTTGATCTGGATGAGGCTCTTGGCGTTGCCCTTGTACCAGTTGTAGCCGCTCCAGGGCTTGTTGGTGACGTACTCGAGCGTGAACGTCTCACCCTCCGGCAGCGAGATGTGCTCGAGCGTGCGGCGGCGCGCCTCGTCGATGGCGGCGCGGAACACGACGTCCAGCTTCTCCTTCGGGATGACGAAGTTCTTGCGGAACGCATCCACGCGCGCTGCCAGCGGGCCCTTCCCCGGGACAACGCGCTCGAGCTCGGCCAGCACGGCCTGGAACTCCGCCTCGCTCTTGTGGGGGGAGCGCGCATCGTAGAGCGCCACGCTCTCGTCGTCGAAGGAGAGCTTCTCGCCGGAGAGCATGCGCACCCGCGTGGAGAGCGCGCCGAGCTGGCGCACCAGGGTGCGGCGGCGCAGGGCGAGCATGTCGTCCGCGGGAACCGGGAGCGCCTCGAGCTCCTGCGTCAGCGCAGCGGCGCGGGTGCCGATGTCGGCGAGCGGAGCGGGGGACGCCTTCGCCTCCTCCGCCCACGCCTCCGGGCCGTAGTACGCATCCACGTACGCGGAGTCGTGCTGACCCAGCGCGAGGACGAGCTTCACGTACCGCTCGGCCGCCTGGTCCAGGGGCGAGGGGGACGTCGTGGAGGGAGCGCCGGCAGGCGGCGCGGCGGGGTTCCGCGCTGCACAACCGAGGACGGCGACAGCAAGGAGGGAGACGAGAGTCCGGGTCCGCATCGTCATGGGAGGACAGGATTCCTCATGCCCTGTTGCGCCGCCAGCGAAAGGCGCGCACGGTGGCGCAGGGGGTTGGCCACCCGCAGCGCATGCCCGGGGCCCGAGCGGGCGCCGCCCGCTCCCTGGATTGCCGGCTCCGCTCCGCGGCTCCACGGTCGTCGGCCGTGCGGGGACCGCTTGAAGCCCGGAAGAGGGGTGCGTTAGGAGCCTTACCCATGGGCGCACAGTGGAAGCAGAAGGGTCGCACCGAGAACGCCGCGGCCAAGGGCAAGCTCTTCACCAAGCTGGTGAAGGAGATCATGATCTCCGCCAAGGCGGGCGGCGCGGACATCGAGACCAACCCGCGGCTGCGGATGGCGGTGGAGGCGGCGAAGAAGGCGTCCATGACGCGCGACACGCTGGAGCGCGCCATCAAGAAGGGCGCGGGCCTCCTCGACGAGCAGGTGAGCTACGAGACGGTCACCTATGAGGGCTTCGCCCCGCACCAGGTGCCGGTCATCGTCGAGTGCCTCACCGACAACAAGAACCGCACCGCCACCAACGTCCGCGTGCTCTTCCGCAAAGGCCAGCTCGCCTCCAGCGGCGCGGTGTCGTGGGACTTCAACCGCCTGGGCAGCATCGAGGCCGCCCCGCCGGACGGTGCGGTGGACGCGGAGGCCGCGGCCATCGAGGCGGGAGCGCAGGACCTCGAGGCCGGGGTTGGGGAGACGCGCTTTCTCACCGCCCCCACGGACCTCGATGCGGTGGCGCGCGCGCTCACCGGAATGGGCTGGAAGGTGCAGTCCTCCGAGCTTGCGTGGGTGGCGAAGAGCCCGGTGCAGCTGGAAGGTGCGGCGCGCACGGAAGTGGAGGACTTCCTCGCGGCGATGGACGAGGACGACGACGTCCACCGCATCTTCGTGGGACTGAAGTAGGGACGGCGGTTCCCCGTCAGGGCGTCGCGGTCTGAGAGGCGGCCACCGCTGCCGCGACACCCACGCCGACCAGGAGGAGGACGGGAAGGGCGATCAACGCGCTGGCCACGACGGTCGCCGCGAAGGCTCGCCCGGTCGAGATGCCGTGAAAGGCCCGATAGGCGCGCACGCGCGCGGCCCACGTCAAGAAGGTCGTGATGATGGCACCGCACACGGGAACGAGCCCCGGGAGCATGGAGCCCTGCGCGAGCGCCCACCCGCGGAACGTCCTGTCGAAACCCTGCGGGCGCGCACCCACGAGCTTGAGCGCCACGTGGTCCAGCGCGGCACACACGATGGGGCCCATGAGCGCCCACATGACCACGTAGACGAACATCCCGACCGCGAAGGCAACCATGCCCACCTCGCGCGCGCCCTCCGGGTCCGAGGCCGTCGCAGGCAGGAGAAAGGGCAGCATCGTCTGCACCGCAATCGTCGGGAGGATGCCCACCATCTGCGAGAGGATGGCGAAGATGTAGGAGCTCTCGAACGGGGCGTCGGGCAAGGCACGTGCGAAGGTCCTGTCCGGTGCGCGGAGGACCTCCGTCGAGGTGCTCCAGAACGCGTGTGCCACCCCGAGCTCCTTGCGGCGGTCCCATGCGAGCAGGTCCGCGCCCCGGTCTCCCCGGCAAGCGCCACACAACAGCCCGCCTCCCGGGCCTGGGCGCATGCATTCGTCGCAGGTGAAAGTGCCGCAGCGAGCGCACGTCGACGTTGCATCGCGCGCGGGGTGCACGGCGCACGTGGCGGTGTGAGGAGCGGGGGAGTGGGGATGGGAGAGCGAGGCGGCGTCCACGTTGGTTTCTGGTGTCAGCGGGGGGAATCCCACCGCCGCGGCACGAGGGGTGCCACGGCGATGGGTCGAGTCGAGGCGAGCTCTCGAGGTCAGGCCGCCATGGCCATGGCCTTCGGAGCCTCTGCGGTGCCCCCGACGTACTTCGCGTCGCCAAAGGCCAGCATCGGCCAGAAGATGAAGTTGAGGAAGAACAGCCCGAGCCCGTAGCCGGTGCCCTTCCCGAAGGCCCTCGCCGTGTCGACCGAGGCAATGAGGACGAAGAAGATGTTCACGACGGGGATGAACATCATCAGCGTCCACCAGGCCGGCCGCTGGATGATCCGCAACCAGACGACGATGTTGTAGACGGGAACCAGCGCGGCCCAGCCCGGCTGCCCCGCCTTGGCGTAAACGCGCCAGGCAGCCACGATGTAGAGGGCGATGATGCCCAGGTAGATGATGGACACCACCAGCATCGCGGCAGGGTTCGGCTGCTGCGCTGTCTGGTCCACGGCTGCACTCAGGCCATCCTGATTCACGCGGTCCTCCCGGTTCGCCTCCGCGTCGTGGCGGAGGGGTGAGGACGGGCATCTGAGCGTAGGCGGGGTGGAGTGTGCAATCTCGGACACTCCAGGAAGTCGCTCGCCCACGATTCAGGGGGTGGGAGCATCCACCGTCTCGCGTACCGCATCCGGTTCCACGGCGCGCTCCCACCGGTCCAGGTTGAGCGACAGCATCATGTCCGAGAGCACGTTGGTGACCGAGCGCGCGCGCGCCACCACCCAGTCCACCGTGAGCAGGAGCGGCAACAGCTCCACCGGCAGACCCACGGTGTTGAGCACGAGCGCGACAGAGATGAAGCCCGCCTCCGGGACCCCCGCAACTCCCATGGCCGCGAGCATGGCGAGCCCCGCGGCGATGAGCTGCTGCTCGAAGGAGAGGTGGATGCCGCTGGCCTGCGCGACGAACAGCACCGCCATGCCCTCGTAGAGCAGGATGCCGTCGTTGTTGAGGTTGGTGCCCACCCCGGCCCCCAGCGCCGAGGAAGCGCGCGTCACGCCGAGCCGGTCCAGCGCAGCGAAGGTGACCGGAAGGGTCGCGAGGCTGCTGTTGGAGCCCAGGGCATAGACGACCGGCTCCTTCGCCTCCTTCCAGAAGCGGCGCAGCGGCATCTTCACGAAGAGCACGAGCCAGGCCTGGTAGGTGACGAGCGCGTGCAGGGCCATGCCGCCCACCGCCACGCCCACGTAGCCGGCGAGCCCCTTCACCGGCGCGAGCCCGTGCTCCCCCACCGTGCGCGCCACCGCGCCGAGCACCGCGAGCGGCACCAGGCGGATGACCCACACGAGCACGACCCGCACCACCTCGAGCAGCCCGCCCACCGCCTCCACCAGGCGCGGATAGAGGGGCTCCCCGGGATGGAGCGTGCGTGCCCTGCGAAGACCCGCGCCGAAGAGGATGGCGAGCAGGATGACGCCCAGAATCAGGTTGTCGGCGAAGGGCTGGACGATGCTCTGCGGCACGTAGGACGCGAGCGTCTTCATGAAGTCGATCGACTTGCCCTCGTACGCCTGCGCTGCCCCGGCCACATGCTCCCCCGCGAGCGCCGCACCGGGCTGGAGCCAGTTGGACAGTCCGATGCCGATGGCGAGCGCGATGGACGCGTTCACGGTGGCGAGCACCATCATTCGCAGGCCAGCGCGCGCCGGAACCTCCGTGGTGGTGATGGCCTGGGCGATGGTGAAGAAGAGCAGCGGGGTGGCGATGGCCTTGATGAGCTGGATGACCAGCGTTCCGAGCTGCCCGAGCGGTGCCGCCTCCGGCCCGAGCAGCAGGCCGAGCAGCCCGCCCACGAGCATGGCCAGGAGAATCTGTGCGTAGAGGGGGAGGCGGAGCAGGGCAGTGGGGGAGAAGGAGCGACGCACGCACGCCCGTTGTAGTCCGCACCGAGGGGCTGGAACAAACTCCGGGCCATCGGCGATGCTCCCTTCCCTCACGACGGGGAGAACATCCGATGCGGCGTTCGACTGGCTTCGTCCTCGCAGCACTCGTGGTCCTCATTGCCGGCTGTGCGACGACGCAGCCCGGCGCACCTCAGACGCAGCGGGAGACGTACGACCTCATCATCCGGAACGGGCTCGTCTACGACGGCAGCGGTGGACCTGCCCGGCGTGTGGACGTCGGCGTG
>JAKEEX010000567.1 GCA_022616315.1 Myxococcaceae bacterium | reverse complement strand
TAGGCCGACAGCGACTGCGCCACGCGGCGCATGAGGGTCACGAGGCGGTTCACCTCCGCGATGCGGTCGATGGTCTTCTGGGCCTCCTCCTTCGCCTCCGGCTCCTCGCCGGGCTCCGCCCGCTCCGGCTCCTCGCCGGGCTCCGGTGCCTCCGCCGGGATGGCCTCCAGGCGGAAGTCCGGGGTGAACACGTAGTGGCGCATGATGCGCCCGAGAGCGCCGGGGAGGTCCACGCCGATCCAGAACTCACGCGACACGCGCTGCCCAGGCACCATGAGCTGGTGGAGGTCCGCGTGCTGGTTGGAGTCCAGGGCCGCGTCCGCGCGGCGGTAGCGCTCCAGGCGCTCCCTCGCCGCCGTGTCGGGGACCCAGTAGAGAAGACCCGGAGGCTGGGACAGTGCCACTCCGTCCGGCGCCATGTTGTTGCCGGCGGCGGGCTGGGGTTGCAGGTACGTTTCCAGGGGCATCAGAATGGCCTCCCGCGGATCAGCCTAACACTACCCCCGCGCCCCATTCCCAGGAGGATGATGGCCCACACGCCGGCGTCTGCGCAATCGTCCACCCCGGGGGAGTCGTTGCCAGGCCGGTAGGCCATCAGCTCCTCCCGGAGGCGCCCCAGGCCGTTATCCGCGGTGGGCGGTTCGAAGGCCACGCGGCCCCCATCGAAAGCGCTCCTGGCCTGGTCCGCGCGCCCCGTCTTGGAGCGGCCCGCGAACTGGCGCGGGCGGAGGGCCTTCACGGGGAGGCCGGATTTCTGCATGTCCTGGACCAGCCACTCCGTGCCCGCCACCACCTCCACACCCACCAGCGTGGCCTCGGGGTAGCGCGCGCGGAGCAGGTCCACGCGGGCCTTGATTTCGTCCTTCGTCCATTGACCGCGGAGGCAGTGGCGAAAGTGGACCTGCCCCTCCACGAGGGAGGCTAGTACGATGCCGGTGCAGTCGTTTCGCTTGCCTCCCTTCACGGCGGGGTCCACCACGATGATGGTGCGCGCCTTCTTGCGGGCCCCCTCCGACCGCGTGGACCACGCCGTGAACTGCTCCAGGGTTTCCGGGCCGAAGAAGCCCCCTAGCATCAGGTCCACTTCGTTCTGGTACTGGGACGCGAAGGCTACCGGGCCAATTTCGTCCTTGATGGCCTGGAGCTTGTCGAGGGAGTAGACGGCCGGCCAGTAGCTCC
>JAKEEX010000566.1 GCA_022616315.1 Myxococcaceae bacterium | reverse complement strand
GGCTCTCCCGCACTTCGTGTTGCTCGCCTCTAGGGTGCTGCCGTAGCTGGCGAGCATCTGCCAAGGCAGCTACGCCTGGGAATGAAGCATGCGTATTCGGTGCCAGGCTGCCGCAGAGAGCGAATTGCGTCGCGCACCGCTACATTGGTCATGACGGTGAGGGCAGTGCGGCCAAGAGCACGATGTCCCTCGTGCAACACGCTCAGCCACGCGCGCCATGGTTCCTACGTGCGGCGTCCAGCTGACCTCCCGTCTGGCGGGCGCTTGGTCCAACTCGAGGTACGCGTCGGCCGTTTCCGATGCCGCAACGCGAAGTGCTCCCGGCGCACGTTCTCCGAGCGCCTCTCTGGGCTTCTCTCCCCGCGCGCTCGGCGGACCCACCGCCTTGCCGCGGCGCAAGCAGCGGTGGGCATGGCGACCGGCGCGGAGGCTGGCACGAGGCTGCTGGCGCGACTCGCCATGCCGACCAGCGCAGATTCGCTGCTGCGCCTGATTCGCAAGGCGCCTTTGCCCGATGAGCCCGAGGTGCGTGTCCTGGGCGTCGACGACTGGGCGTTCCGGAAGGGGCGGACGTACGGCTCCATCCTAGTCGACCTCGAGGCTCACCGCGTCATCGAGTTGCTGCCGGACCGCTCATCCGCCACGCTGTCCGCCTGGCTCGAGCAGCACCCAGAGGTGGAAGTCATCACCCGGGACCGCTCCACCGAGTACGCACGTGCCGCGGCCCAGAGCGCTCCCCAGGCCCAACAGGTGGCGGACCGCTGGCACCTGCTGCTGAACGCGCGGCAGATGATGGAGCGCTGGCTGGTCAGTGCCCATCCGCGGCTACGCTCGCTGCCTCTGGTTTCAGACCCCAGTACTCCGTCGACGCGGCGGGAGGCCAGCTTCCCGCGAACTCGCTACGAGGCGGCATCCAGCGCTGAGAGTCGTGCTCGCCGGCTCGTAGTCTATGACGAGGTTCGCCGCCGCTACGAGGCGGGGCAGTCTCTGCGGGGCATCAGCAGGACCATGGGCATCACCTGGACCACGGCGCGCAGGTACGCACGCGCAGAGGGGTTCCCCGAACGTGCGGTCCGCGCCCCGGGACCCAGCATCCTCGACCCCTTTCTGCCTTACCTCTCTGCGCGACATGCCGAGGGCTGCGAGAACGCGCTGGCTCTCTGGCGCGAAATCCGCGCCAGGGGCTTCCGCGGAACATCACGGCAGGTCCACCGTTGGCTACAGATGCGGCGCGCAGCGCCAGCGCCGACCACGCCACGAGTACATATGAAGGCGGTAGACCGACCGCGCAAAACTTCCGCGGCGCCGCTACCCTCTCCGAAGCAGTTGGCGTGGATTTGCATGCGGAAGTCGTCGGAGCTCAATGCCGAGCAGGTAGCTGCGCTCTTGCGCATCAAGCAGGATGCCGAGGCGTCTCGGGTCATCGCGCTCGCCCGTGACTTCCGCGGATTGGTGCGTAGGCGAAGCGTCACCCACGGAGCCGTCCCGGTGAAGTCCTCTCGGGCGTTCGATGCGTGGCTCCGGCGGGCTCGCGCGTCCAGAGTCCCCGCGGTCGTTACCTTTGCTGCCGGTCTCGAGCAGGACGGTAGCGCCGTGCGCTCCGCGCTGACCACCGCGTGGAGCAACGCTCAGACGGAGGGTCAGACGACGCGGCTCAAGCTGCTCAGGCGACAGATGTACGGTCACGGCAGTTTCGACCTGCTGCGCCGCCGTGTCCTCCTCACCAGCTGACCCCGTCCACACGAAGTGCGGGAGAGCCGGAACCGTGGAGCGTTTCGGACGTTCTCCGTCAACCCTCGCCCTTGTCTTCGCTCTCCTCGGGCTTCAGAGCTTCAGTGAGAGCGCTGAAGGGCTTGAACGTGAGCTCTGATGGCAGCTCGCGGGGCGGGCGCTGCTCGCGCGGCGGACGCGCGGCTCCCTCTTCGCGCTTCTCCGGTGCGGCTCCCGCGGCCTCTCGCTCCTTGCGCGCTTGAACCGGCCTCTCCGGGCGCTCCGCGCGCTCGGGCTTCTCACCCTTCGCCTTCTTCTTCCGCCGCGTCTCCACGGGACTCCGGCCGCGCTGCGTGGGCAGGACTCCCTTCCACAGCGTGCGCCCGTCAACCTTCAGAGGCTCGGTCCACGTGTCGTGGGGATCACGCGCCATGGCCTCCATCCAGCCCGTGAGCCGCGTGTCCATGGCGACGAGGCTGCGCACCAGCTCTGCCTCCAGCGTGAGCGCGGGGCGCGCCGCACCGGGAAGACGCGGGTCCTCCACCGCGAGCACGATGTGGACGAGGTGCTGCTCGAGCAGCGGCGGGAACTCCGAGAGAGCCCGTGCCTTCTCGCGCAGCTTCTGCGCCGCCATCACCTGCGCACCCACCAGGCGCGCCTCGTCCGTCAGCGGGCCCTTCTCCGGCCCCAGTTCCTGGGCGCGCATGATGCCCTGGAGGAGGGCACCGGCCACCAGGAGGTCCCTGTCCGCCGCCGCGTAGTGCTCTCCCATGCGCAGCGCGAGCCGCATCACGCTGGCGAGATGATCCGCCAGCCCACCGCGGTAAGCGCGCGGGCCCGTGCGGCCAGCAGGCGCGGTCCGCAGTGGCTCGGAGATGCCCGGGTCATCCAGGAAGGCCACGAGCACGGCGCGAACGTGCGCGTCGCCGACGCGCTCGGCCATCTCGCGCAGGGCCACGAACGATCGCCGTCCTTCCTCGGCGGCGGCGCCCTCAGGCCTCTCCTCGCGGGCCTCGCGCCTCTCCTCGCGTGCCTCGCGCTTCTCTTCGCGGGCCTCGCGCTTCTCCTCGCGCGCCTCCCGCCGCTCCTCGCGTGCCTCGGGCACTGCCTCCAGTGCCTCCGGCGGCGGAGTGAACTCGGCCGCGTCGATGGGGCCGGGGTCCAGGCGCTCGAGGTTCTCGGCCACCACCTGGGGCTTGCCGTGGAAGGTGGTCACATGGCCCGTCACCAGGACGTAGTCGTCCGCGAGGAAGGCGGGCTCCAGCTCCTCCACCCGCTCGAACACGCGCCCCTCCACCACCCCGGTCCGGTCGGCGAACGTGAGGGCGAGGAAGGCCTTCCCGCTGCGCGCGGTCACCTTCGCCTTCCGCATCACCCGGAACACTGTGCGCACGCGCTCCTTCTCGTGCAGGTCCTTCACGTACACCTTGCGGACCCGCTCCTCGGACGAAGGGTTGGAATCTCCGGCGTTCTCGGTCGTCATGGGGCCGCGGACACTAGCACTCCCCCGCGCTAGGATGGCGCCCATGTCAATGGCCCTCGTCGTTCCCCTGATGACAGCCCTCGCCTCCACCCCTGGAGCCGAGCCCCCCTGGAACCAGGTGGCCCAAGCCGACGGAATCACCGTCCTCTCACGCACCCGCCCGGGCAGCCCGGTGGGGGAGATGAAGGCCACAGGCCTCATCGACGCGCCGCCGGAGGCCGTGTGGAAGGCCCTCTGGGACCACGACAACTACGTCCGGACCATGCCGTACACACAGGAGAGCCGCGTGCTCGCCCGCGAGCAAGAGGGGCGGGTGGTCTACTTCTACTCCGTCATCTCTCCACCCCTCGTGAGCTGGCGCGACTTCGTCCTCCGCGTGGAAGACGAGTCTCCGCGCAGCGAGGGCCAGGGGGTGCTCAGGCTGCGCTGGACGGCGGTGCACGGAAAGCTCCCAGAGAGGTCGGGCATCGTCCGCGTTCGTGTGAATGATGGCTCCTGGGTGCTCGAGCCCCGCGACGGTGGCAAGCGCACCTTCGCCACCTACCTGGTGCACATGGACCCCGGCGGGACGCTGCCGAAGTTCGTGGTCAACCACGCCAACTCAACCGCCGTGCCGGACATCTTCCGCGCGATTCGCCGGGTGGTCGCGCGGCGCTGAGCCTTCCGGGCTCAGACAACCTCGAGCACGAGCGCGGTGAGGGACTCTCCTTCCACCGCGCCGAGCAGGGAAGGGAAGTCCGGGGGCTCGCCGAGCCTCGCCAGCCGCACCGCGAGGCGTCCCTCGCCTTCGCACGCATCTGCGAGCAGCTCCTCGAGCGCACCGCCGCGAAGCGCAGGGTGGGAGACCGCCACCACGAGGCGTCCCCGCTGCCGGGTGGCGCGCAGCACCGGCCGGAGCATGGAGACGAGCTCGTCCCGCTCGCGCTCGCGCGCGTCCAGCAGGACGAGGTCGAAGTGGTCGTCCAGGCCCGAGAGCGCTTCGCCGAGCGGGCCTGTGTGCACTGTGATGCGGCCGGTGAGGCCATTCACCTCCGCGTTCTCCTTCGCCAGCTCCGCCTGCTCCGCGTCCTCCTCGAAGGCGAGGATCTGCCGCGCGCCGTGGAGGCCTGCGTGGACGAAGAGGCCGCCCACACCACACCCCACGTCCAGCACACGCGCACCGTGGGAGAGGCGGGGCAGGAAGCGGCGCACCTCGCGCAGGCCATAGGGGTAGCCGAGGCTCGAGCCCTGGAAGAGGTCCACCGTCATGCGCGCGCCCAGCTCGCGGAGGCGGTACCAGCGTGGCGGCTTGCCCGTCAGCACCCTGGCGCGCCCTGGAGCCAGTCCCGCGCGGGCCCGGGCCGGACCGTCTTCGCGAGCGATCACGGAATCGCTCCCGACCACCTCTGAAAGTGCGCGAGCGACCTCGGGGAGACGCGCCTCCATCGCCCGACTCTGCGCCTGGAGCAGGTAGTGGTTGTCGTAGCGGTCCACGACGAGACCCGGCAGCCCGTCACCGTCCTCGTTGACCAGCCGGCAGAAGCGCGGGTCATCCACGAGAGACGCGCGACGCTCCATCGCTGCGCGGATGTGGCGGGGGATCAGGCCCTCGGGAGTCTCGTCGGCGAGGCCGAGCCGCCGCACGGCGCGCCGTGCGTCGAGGTCCACGTCTCCATAGCCGAGGAGCGCGCCTTCCTCGTCCCGGAGGGCCACGGGTTCACCGGCCTCGGGTGTGCCCTCGAGCTCGACGATGTCCTCCCTCAGTGCCCACGGGATGCCGTGGCGCAAGCGCTGGGCCGCCGCGCGCGTGAGCGTCGTGCTGACCACCTGGCTCCTCTCTCGCCGTCTTGGGGGAACGGCGATGTGTCGTCACGTGGACGACGGTGTGCACGGGTGGACAGTCAGGTAAGGGGCTCGGGATAGGGCGTCGGTTGCACGGCCCCCTCACCCAGTCCCTCTCCCAGGGGGAGAGGGGAGAGTTGGGGGAGAGGTTGGGGATCGCTCGGGTCCTCGTGGGCCCTGCGGACGAGCGATGATGGCCTTGCTTCGACGGGCTGGCTTTCAGCGGCGGCGCTTGATGGAAAAGGCCTGCTGCGTGAGCACGAAGAGCCAGCCGGCGACGCTGAAGGCAATGAGTGCGCCCGCGATCGCGAGCTCCACCGTCCCCGAGAGCATCAGCGCAAGCGCGATGAGGCCGAGCACCACGATGGCCACCACCTGCGCGAGCTGCTTCGGTGGAAGGGTCCAGCCCCGCGCCGCAGCGGCCGCCCGTGTGAGGCCTGGGACGCTGCCGGCCTTCAGCCAGCGCGTCGTGCCTTCCTCACACACCTCGTCCTCCGGGCCCACCAGCCCCACGGCCATGGCCCGCTCGAGCGCCACGCGGTCCGGCAGGGTCAGCTCTCCCTCGGGCGTGCGGACCGTGTAGCGCATCCAGGCCTCCTGATGCTCAAGCCAGCTCGGCTGCAATCTGCTCCGCGATGCGCAGCCCATCAATGGCCGACGAGACGATTCCGCCCGCGTACCCGCACCCCTCGCCCCCGGGGTACAGGCCCTTCAGGGACACCGACTGGAGGTCGTCCCCGCGGGTGACGCGGACGGGGCTCGAGGTTCGGCTCTCGATGCCGATGAGCTTCGCCTCGTCGGAGATGAAGCCGTGCATCTTCCGGTCGAAGCGGCGCAGCGCCTGCTTGAGGGAGGCGGTGAGCGCGGAGGGGAAGAGCAGGTTCAGGTCCGCCTTGATGATTCCAGGGCGGTAGCTCGTGGCTCCCGGGTCCTGCTTCACGCGCCCCGCCAGGTAGTCCGTCACCGTCTGAGCCGGCGCGAAGAAGCGGCCACCGCCCAGCTCGTAGGCCTTGCGCTCCCAGTGGCGCTGGAACTCGAGCCCCGCGAGCGGACCGCGGAAGCCTTCGCGCTCGAAGTCCGCCACCGACACGCTCACCACGATGCCCGCGTTGGCGAAGCGCGCGTTACGGCGGCTGTTGCTCATCCCGTTGGTGCACTGGAGCCCGTCCTCCGTGGGCGTGGGCACCACGATGCCGCCGGGGCACATGCAGAACGAGTAGACGCCCCGCACCTCGCCCTCCACGTCGAGGTTCTCCGCGAGCTTGTAGTCCGCGGGCGGAAGGCGCGGATGCTCCGCGGCGCTCCCGTACTGGATGCTGTTGATGAGCGTCTGCGGATGCTCCGCGCGAAAGCCGATGGCGAAGGGCTTGGCCTCCACCATCACGCGTCCGTCTTTCGCGAACCGCTCGTAGAAGTCGCGCGCGGAGTTCCCCGGTGTGAGCACCACGCGGTCGCTCTCCAGCACCCGCCCGTCCGTCAGTCGGACCCCGCCCACCCGGCCCTCCCGGTACACGAGGTCCTCCACCCGATGCTCGAAGAGCACCTGGGAGCCCCCCGCGATGAGCGCCTCGCGCAGCCTCGCGACCGCTCCCGGGAGCAGGTCCGAGCCGATGTGCGGCTTGCCATCCACGAGGATGCTGTCCGGCGCTCCGTACTGGGCGAAGGCCTCGATGACCTTCCTCACCAGGGGGTGGTTGAGGCGCGTGGAGAGCTTGCCGTCCGTGTAGGCGCCGGCGCCGCCCTCGCCGAAGTTCATGTTGCTCTCCGGGTCCAGGCTGCCGTCGCGCATCAGCCGGGCCACGTCCTTGCGGCGCGGAACCACCTCCTTGCCCCGCTCGAGCACGATGCTGCGCACGCCCCGCTCCAGGAGCCCCAGCGCACAGAAGAGGCCCGCGGGCCCGGTGCCCACGATGAGCGGCCAGCGCTCGGGCTCGCGCACCCGCGGAGGAGCCTCCGGTAAGGGCGCCACCTCACCCACGTCCGGAGGCACCTGGCGCGGCTTCACGCCCGGCGCCAGCGTCACCTCCACGGTGTGGATGTAGCGCGGGCTGCCCTTCTTCCGGGCGTCGAGCACGGAGCGCACCACCCGAACCGTGGCCAGGTCCGACGCGCGAAGTCCGAGCTTCTCCGCCGCGCGCGATGCGAGCAGGGTGTCCGACTCGTCCAGCCAGAGCCCGATGTTGTTGACGCGGTACGTCATTCTCTTCGTCCCTCTCCCTCGGTGGCCATCCAGGTGTGAACTGTTTTACGCACCTGGGAGCGAACCGGCCGGCCGAGCCACCACAAGGTGCGAAGCACGCTACGCAGCACCCGAGCCCGGAAACGCCCTCGCCTCCGTGCAACCCCGCGTGACTTCTATCAATTTCATCTGGAAGGCAACAGATGGCACGGCAGTTGTATCAGTCCGCCCTCATCGCCGTTCCGGCCGAATATCCCCCTAGAGGAGACACCTTTGAGTACCGACCAGAAGGGCACCCGGATTCTCGCCCGTACCTTCTTCACGCAGCTGCGCGCCAGCGGGTACACGCAGAACCAGGTCATCGGCATCGCGACCGAGCTCCTGGACCTGGTTTCCGAGGACTTGAAGTCGGCCCGCACTCCCTCCGAGTCCGCCCCCGCGGCGGCGCCCGAGAGCCTGCGCCCGACCGCCTGAAGTCACACAAGGCCGCCGTCCGTGCGGCCTCGAGTCAACCCGGCCCCGTGCCGGGTTTTCTTTTTTCAGCGCCCCTCGGCGGCCTGTGGCGCCGCGCCGCCGCATAGGCGAGTGTGAGGAGGCCCGCGGCGAGGGCGGTGAAGACGGCGCTCGTCGTCTCGGCTGCCTGGAAGGCGAGCAGGCCCAATCCCGCGAGAAAGAGCAGGGCATCCAGGACCGGGGGTCGGCGCCCCGGCGCCACGAGCAGGGCGGTGCACGCCGCGAGTGGCACGCCGAGCCCCACCTGGCGGCGGATGATGGGCCCGCTCGTGAGGATGAGCTCGCGGTTGTGCACGAGCAGCGCGGCGAAGACCACGACGGTGCCGAGCGTGAGCACCAGCACGCCCGCTGCCGCGGCGTCCTTCGTCACCCGCGCCTTCTCGTGGAGCACCTCCGTAGCGAGGTCCACCAGCGCCTCCAGCGCGCTGTTGAGGATCTCCGCGAAGAACACGAAGAGGATGCAGAAGATGAGGATGACCTGCTCCGCCAGCCCCAGCGGAAGGCCGCTCCCCACGAGGCAGACGAGGAGGGCGGCCACCACGTGGACACGCATGTTGCGCTGGTGCACCGCGGTGTGGACGAGCCCGTTCCACGCGTGCCCGAAGGAGGCGAGAAAGTCTCTGGCGGCTCGGACGAAGGGCACGGTGGGCTCGGGAGCCTAGCAGCAGGTTTCCTACTCCGCGCGTTGACGTTTCGGCGAAGACGCAGCTCCCGTGGGCCCTCACCGCGTCGTTGACTCGCCTGGGCGCCGCTCCTACGGTCCGCCCACCTTTCATCCCAGGAGAGACACGGGCAATGGCCACCAAGATCGCCATCAATGGTTTCGGTCGTATCGGGCGCTGCATCCTCCGCGCCGCGCTGCAGCGCAAGGAGGCGATCGAGATCGTCGCCATCAACGACCTCGACAAGCCGGCGACCATGGCCCACCTCTTCAAGTACGACTCCGTGCACCGCACCTGGCCGGGGAAGGTGGAGGCCACGGAGAAGGGCATGGTCATCGACGGCCGCACCATCCAGGTGACGGCCGAGCGCGACCCCGCGGCCCTGCCCTGGAAGGCGCTGGGCGTGGACCTGGTGCTCGAGTGCACCGGCCGGTTCACCGAGCGCGAGGCGGCGGAGAAGCACCTCAAGGCGGGCGCGAAGAAGGTCATCATCTCCGCGCCGGCCAAGGGCCCGGACCTCACCGTGGCGTACGGCATCAACCACGACGCCTACGACCCCAAGAAGCACCACATCCTCTCCAACGCCTCCTGCACCACGAACTGCCTGGCGCCCGTGGCGAAGGTGCTCCACGACACCTTCGGCGTGGAGAAGGGCCTGATGACCACGGTGCACAGCTACACCAACGACCAGCGCATCCTGGACCTCACGCACGAGGACCTGCGCCGTGCCCGCGCGGCCGCGCTGTCCATGATTCCCTCGTCCACCGGTGCGGCGAAGGCCATCGGTGAGGTCATCCCGGCGCTCAAGGGCAAGCTCCATGGCCTCGCGGTGCGCGTGCCCACCCCGAACGTGTCGCTCGTGGACCTGACCGTGGTCGTCGCCCGGAGCACCACGGCGGACGAGATCAACGCCGCGTTCCGGAAGGCGGCGGACGGCGCGCTCAAGGGCGTGCTCGAGTACAGCGACGCGCTGACCGTGTCGGTGGACTACAACGGCAACCCGCACTCCTCCATCTTCGACGCCACCAACACCCACGTGATGGAGGGCAACCTCGTCAAGGTGATGGCCTGGTACGACAACGAGTGGGGCTTCTCCAACCGCATGGTGGACGTGGCCAAGCTGGTGGCGAGCAAGGGCTTCTGAGCCGGGAGGGTGGCGATGGTCCGCTACGTCGACGACCTGCAACTGGCCGGAAAGCGCGTCTTCATCCGGGTGGACTTCAACGTCCCCCTGGACGAGAAGGGCCGCATCACGGACGACACCCGCATCCGCGAGGCCCTGCCCACCATCCAGCGCGCGCTGAAGATGGGGGGCAAGGTCATCCTCGCGAGCCACCTCGGCCGCCCCAAGGGGCCGGACCCGAAGCTGTCCCTGGAGCCCGCCGCGAAGCGCCTGGCCGAGCTGCTCGGCAAGGAGCACGAGGTGCTGCTCGCGGACGACTGCGTGGGGGACGGGGTCCGCAAGCTGGTCAAGGACCTCAAGGAAGGGCAGGTCCTGCTGCTGGAGAACCTGCGCTTCCACAAGGAGGAGGAGGCCAATGACGAGGCCTTCGCGCGGGAGCTCGCGAGCTTCGCGGACGTCTACGTCAACGACGCCTTCGGCACCGCGCACCGGGCCCACGCCTCCACCGCGGGGATGGTGCCGTTCGTGAAGGAGAAGGCGGCCGGCCTGCTCATCCGCAAGGAGCTCGAGTACCTCGGCAGCGTCGTGAAGGCCCCGAGGCGCCCCTTCGTGGCCATCCTCGGGGGCTCGAAGGTGAGCGACAAGATCAAGGTCATCGAGAACCTACTGCCCAAGGTGGACGCGCTGCTCATCGGTGGCGCCATGGCCTACACGTTCCTCAAGGTGCAGGGCGTGGAGGTGGGCAGGAGCCGCGTGGAGGAGGACAAGCTTCCCTACGCGCGCAAGCTGCTCGAGAGCGCGGAGAAGCTGGGCAAGAGCATCCTGCTCCCGGTGGACCACATCGTGGGCAACACGCTCGGCGAGGACAGCGTCGCCATGCAGGTGGACGGTCGCGACATCCCGAAGGACATGATGGGCCTGGACATCGGCCCGAGGACGCGGATGCTCTACACCGACCACATCCACGGCGCGAAGACGGTCATCTGGAACGGACCCATGGGCCTCTTCGAGGTGTCCAAGTTCGCGGAAGGAACGCGCGCGGTAGCGGAGGCCATGGCGCGCAACAAGGACGCCACCACCGTGGTGGGCGGAGGCGACAGCGCGGCGGCCATCGCCGAGTTCGGCCTGGCGGACCGCGTGTCGCACGTGTCCACGGGCGGCGGCGCGTCGCTGGAGTTCCTCGAGGGCAAGGAGCTCCCGGGCATCAAGGCCCTGGAGTCATGAGGACACCATGAGCAGCGCAGGCCGCCGGCCGTTCATTGCTGGCAACTGGAAGATGCACAAGACGGTGGGCGAGGCCGTGGCGCTCGTGCGCGAGCTCGCGGGGATGGTCTCCGGGGTGGGAGAGACCGTGGAGGTGGCGGTGGCGCCGCCGTTCACGGCAATCCAGCCCGTGGCCCAGGCGCTCGCCGGGACGCGCATCGGTGTCGCGGGGCAGAACTGCCACTGGGAGGCGTCCGGCGCATTCACCGGAGAGGTGTCCGCGCCCATGCTGAAGGAGGCGGGCTGCCGCTACGTCATCCTCGGACACTCCGAGCGCCGGCAGTTCTTCGGGGAGACGGACGAGTCCGTGAACCGGCGCCTCAAGGCGGCGCTGGCGAACGGGCTCGTGCCCATCGTCTGCGTGGGCGAGACGCTCGCGGAGCGCGAGGCGGGAAGGACGCTCGAGGTCGTGTCGCGGCAGGTGCGGGGAGGCCTCGCCGGGTTCGACGCCGCGCAGGTGGGCGGGATGGTCATCGCCTACGAGCCGGTGTGGGCCATCGGCACCGGACGCACGGCCACGAGCGCCCAGGCCCAGGAGGTCCACGCCGCGGTGCGCGCGTTGCTCGCCGAGCTGGCGGGCGGGGACACGGCTGCCCGGGTGCGTATCCAGTACGGCGGCTCGGTGAAGCCGGACAACGCGGCGGAGCTGCTCGGCCAGCCGGACGTGGACGGGGCGCTCGTCGGGGGTGCGAGCCTCAAGGCGTCCGATTTTGCCGCCATCCTCCGGGCCGCGCGTTGACCCGGGATGTGGGATGTGAGGGAGAAGTGTTGAACCTGCGCGTGCCCTCTGTGTAGGGTGCGTGCTCCTTTCTTCGGAGTCGCCCGACCGATGCTCACCTTCGTCACGATCGTGCACGTCCTCCTGTGCGTGTTCATGATCTTCGTCATCCTCCTGCAGCCCGGTAAGGACGCCGGAATGGGCTCTGCCCTGGGCGGCGGGGCTGCCACGAGCGCCTTCGGCGGGCGGGGTGCCGTGACCTTCCTCAGCAAGGTGACGGGCGTCTGCGCGGCGCTGTTCTTCATCACGTCGCTCGGCCTCTCCTTCGTGGGACTGCGCACCTCCGTCGTGGCGGACGAGCCCGCAGCCGAGGCGCCTCCTGCCGCGGCTCCGGCGCCCGCTCCCGCCGCGGACCAGGCCCAGCCCGCGACGCCGGCTCCGACCGCGCCTGCCCAGCCCGAGGCTCCGGCCCCGGCGCAGCAGCCGACGACGCCGCAGCAGTAGGAGCTGGAAAGAAGAGCGTTGCGCACCGGCGCCAATTGGTGTCTAAGGCGCGCGACGAACGCCCAGGTGGTGGAACTGGTAGACACACCATCTTGAGGGGGTGGCGCCGAAAGGTGTGCGGGTTCGAATCCCGCCCTGGGCACTCCGAAATGAGCCTCCGGATCCGCAAGGTCCGGGGGCTTTTTCATT
>JAKEEX010000565.1 GCA_022616315.1 Myxococcaceae bacterium | reverse complement strand
TGGGCAAGGACTCCCGGGTGCTCGGGGCGCAGGTCTACCGCACCTCCGAGGCGCTCGACCCGGTGCTCCGCACGCTCGGGGTGCAGCTCACCCTCGACGCGCCGCCGACCGACGTCGCTGCCGGGAGCTACGCGCAGGTGAGGTTCGAGGTCCCCCGCGGCCAGCCGGCGCTGGTGCTCCCCGGCGCGACGGTCGCGGTGCGGGCCGGGACCTCCACCATCGGTGTGGTGCAGGCCGACGGGACCCTCCACTTCAGGCCGGTGAAGCTGCTCCGGGACCTGGGCCGCGACGTCGAGATCGAGGGCGAGCTCCAGCCCGGCGTGAAGGTGGCGCTCTACCCGTCGCCACAGCTGTCGGACGGGGACAGGGTCAGCGCCGTGGAGGGCAAGCCATGATGGTGCTTCCTGCGCTCGCGCTGGTGCTCGCGGCGAGCCCCGAGCCCATCTCCTTCGAGCAGGCGGTGTCCCGCGCACTGGAGCTCAACCCGTCGATGGAGTCCGCGCGGGCCGACGCCGACAGGGCTTCCGCGCAGGTCGAACAGGCCCGCGCGCCGTCCCTGCCCACCGTCGGCCTGAACGCCGGCTACACCAACCTCGCAGCGACCCGCGCCTTCAGCGGCGGGAGCGACCCCAGTCCCGACGTGCTGACCGCCAACGCGCAGGTCCAGGTGCCGCTGTTGGCCCCCAACCGGTGGGCGCAGTGGAAGCGGTCCTCCGCCAATGCCGAGGCCGTCAAGGCCCAGAGCCGCGACGCGAGCCGGCAGGTGGCGCTCGGAGCGGCGAGGACCTGGCTGTCGGTGCTCGCCCAGAAGCAGGTGGTGCAGGCGCAGCAGCGCGGCGTCGAGACCGCGAAGGCACACCTGGGCTACGCGACGTCGAGGCGACAGGGCGGACTGGGCTCGAAGCTGGACGAGGTCCGCGCCTCCCAGGAGCTCGCGGTGGCGCAGACCCAGCTGTCGAACGCGCTCGCCGGGCTGGAGCGGCTCCGGGAGCAGCTGGGCGTGTCGGTGGGCGTGAACGTGCCCCTGGACGTCTCGGATGAAGTGCCGCCCCTGGCGAACCTCCCCTCCGAGAAGGAGGCGCTCGACGGCGCGAATGAGGTGCGGACCGACGTGCAGGCCTCGAAGGAGAGAGTGGCTGCGGCGGATGTGGCCACGCGCTACGACTGGACCGACTACACGCCGCTGGTCTCCCTGGTGGCGCAGCCCGGCCTCCAGACCCCGCCCACCTACATCGCTCCGCGCTGGGGCCTGCAGGCGCAGGTGCTCTTGACCCTGCCGCTGTTCGACGGCGGGCTTCGCGAAGGGCAGCAGAGGGAACGCCGGGCAGCGCGGCGCCAGGCCGAGGCCCAGCTCGACGCGGTGAGCCGGCAGGCCAACGCGGAGGTCCGCACGGCCCTGGAGCAGATTCGGCGCGCGGACGAGGCGCTGGACGCGACGCGCGTCTCGGCGGACCAGGCCCGGAGCGCGCTCTCCCTGGCCGAGTCGGCGTTTCGCGCCGGAGGGACCACCAACCTCGAGGTCACCGACGCCGAGCGGAGGGCCCGCGATGCCGAGACCTCGGTGGCCCTGGCGGAGAACGCGGCGAGGCAGGCGCGCCTCGACCTGCTGGCAGCGAGCGGCCGCTTCCCCTGAGACTCCGGACGCCCCGTGCGATGCGCCCACACCTGCCATGGGCGCATGCTGGGGCCACGCCCGGCACTCCTTCCTGACACCCGAGCCACCTGCTGTCACCACGGAGACTTCGAAGAAGCGGCAGGGGGCGTGGGGGTTCGCCGGGCCAATTGACCGACCGCGCCCGTGGAGTCAGGGTGCGTGCCACTCGCGGACGCCGACGAGGAGGCCTTCCCGGCAGAGACCCCGCGATGACACCCGCGTCGCGGGAGGTGCGGCATGGCGTTCGTCTCGCGCGGATTCGTCGGCAAGCGGCGCGGTCCGGGGGGCGCGCGACTGCCTCCTGGCCAGTCCCTCACTGAGGGGTTCCCCGTCCTCTCCGCGGGACCCACGCCCCGCACCCCGCTCGCGCAGTGGACCTTCACCCTCGATGGGCTGCTGCCCCAGGCCCGCCGGTGGACCTGGGCCGAGTTCCAGCAGCTCCCCCGCGAGACGGTGCGGGTGGACATCCACTGTGTCACCAAGTGGTCCAAGCTCGGCACCACCTGGGAAGGCGTCTCGGTGGACACCCTGCTCGAGGGGGTGGAGACGGAGGCGCACCACGCGCTCGCCACCTGCGATGGGGGCTACACCACCAACCTGCCGCTGGAGGACCTGAGGGGCGGGAAGGCCTGGGTGGCCTTCGGCTACGAGGGGGCGCCGTTGGAGCCCCAGCACGGCGGCCCCGCGCGGCTGCTCGTCCCGCACCTGTACTTCTGGAAGAGCGCGAAGTGGGTGCGCGGCCTCACCCTGCTGCAGGAGGACCGCCCGGGCTTCTGGGAGTCGCTCGGCTACCACAACCACGGGGACCCCTGGCGCGAGCAGCGCTACGCCGGGGAC
>JAKEEX010000564.1 GCA_022616315.1 Myxococcaceae bacterium | reverse complement strand
GGCCACCTGCCCCACCTCGAGCAGCCGGACTCGGTGCACCCGCGCCTCGTCCAGTTCCTGCGCCAGGCCGAGGGCGCGGCCGCGCACAGGGCGTCCGTCACGCCGTGAGTGCGCAGTGCCCCGACGCCTGCCCGCCACCCGTCCAGCCACCCGCGCCCAGGGACGGCTAGAGGAGCGGTTCGCCTCCGTCACGGGTGGTGCCTTTCGAACTGCGTGACGATCTTCGGGACGACAGTCACCCACCCTCGCGGACGAGGCCCACGTATGACAGTGCTCGAACTGGTGACGGACCCGCACGAGGAGCTCCAGCACCTGCTCGAGCAATTCCAGAAGGCAGACGACGCGAAGCAGCGCCGGCTCTTCCTCCGCATCGCGGACCTCCTCGTCGCGTGCCCGGAAATGGGACGGGCCTTCCCACGAGCGGCCACCCCTGCTCCGCGAGCAGGCTGAAGCCCCTCCTCCTCTCCAGGGGAGAAGCCCTCCGTCGCAAATCGGACATCCGTGGCATCCTCCTTGCTCCCTCGGCGAGGCCATGGACACGCTCGCCCAGGACCTCCGTCAGGCCTTCCGCGCACTGCGCAAGAGCCCCGGCTTCACGCTGATTGCGGTCCTCACACTGGCGCTGGGCATGGGCGCCAACAGCGCCATCTTCAGCGTCGTGAATGCGGTGCTGCTGCGCCCGCTGCCCATGAAGGACGCGGACGCGCTGGTGCGCATCGAGTCGGTGGACGCGCGGCGTGGCCCCAAGCCGAGCTCCGCGCCCGACTTCCGGGACATCCGCGCGCAGAACCGCTCCTTCACGGACATGACGGCGGTGAACGCCACCGAGCTCAGCCTCACCGGCGCGGGCGGGGAGCCCGAGCGGCTTCAGGGCGCCCAGGTCACCGCGGCGTTCTTCGAGGTGATGGGCGTCCAGGCGCAGCTCGGCCGCACCTTCCAGTCCGAAGAGGACCAGCCCGGCAAGAGCAAGGTCGTGGTGCTGGGCCAGTCGCTGTGGAAGCGCCGCTACGGTGCGGATCCGGGCATCCTCGGCCGCACCATCTCGTTGGGCGGCGAGCCCCACACGGTGGTGGGCGTGGTGCGCGCGGACTTCGACTTCCCCAGCAAGGCGCAGCTGTGGGTTCCCCTCACCTGGGAGGGGGACCTCGTGAACCCGGAGAACCGCGGCTCGCACTGGCTGCACTCCTATGGGCGGCTCAAGCCCGGCGTCACGCTGCAGCAGGCGAACGCGGACATCGTCGCGGTGGCCAGGGGCCTGGAGGAGCAGTACCCAGACATGAACGCCGGCAAGAGCGGGCGCGTGCGAACTCTCCGCGAGGAGCTGGTGGGCGACGTCGAGCCGGCGCTCCTGGTGCTGCTCGGCGCCGTGGGGCTGGTGATGCTCATCGCCTGCGCCAACCTGTCCAACCTTCTCCTCGCGCGCGCGGTGGGTCGCGAAGGAGAGATCTCCGTGCGCCTCGCGCTGGGCGCCAGCCGCGGCCACATCATCCGCCAGCTCCTCGTGGAGAGCGTGGTGCTGGCGGTGGCGGGCGCGGGCCTCGGTCTGCTGCTCGCTGGCTGGGGACTGGACGTGCTGGTCGCAGTGGGGCCCGCGGACATCCCGCGGCTGGACGCGGTCTCCCTGGACGGCCCGGTGCTCGCCTTCACCTCGGGCCTCGCCGTGCTCACCGCGCTCCTCTTCGGTCTCCTGCCTGCGCTGCAGGCGTCGAGGACGGAGCTCAGCCGGAGCCTGCGCGAGATTGGCAAGGGCGGTGGCACGGGCGCGCGCAACCGGACGCGCAACCTGCTCGTCGTGGGCGAGACGGCGCTCGCGGTGGTGCTGCTCGTGTCCGCGGGGCTCCTGCTCAAGAGCTTCGTGCGCCTTCAGCAGGTGGACCCCGGCTTCCGCGCGGACCATCTGCTGACGTTCGACCTGGAGCTGCCGGAGACGGTCCACAAGTCCGGCAGTCCGGGGGTGCAGCAGGTCTACGACACGCTGTTCGAGCGACTGCGGGGACTGCCCGGCGTGAAGCGTGCGGGCGGTGCCATGTTCCTCCCGATGGCCGGCTCGATGTTCCGCTCCAGCATCCGGGACATGTCCCGGCCCGAGCCCGAGCCGGGCAAGGCCGACCTCGCGCTCGTCCACATCATCACCCCCGGCTACATGGAGGCGATGCGAATCCCCCTGAAGCGTGGCCGGCTCCTCACGGCGCAGGACGGCATCGCCGAGGGCACGCGGGCCGTCCTCATCAGCGAGGAGGCCGCGCGGAAGTACTGGCCCAACGAGGACCCCCTCGGGCGCACGGTGGAGGTGGGCATCGACTTCGGGAACGGGGAATTCGGCGGAACCGTGGTGGGCGTGGTGGGCAGCGTCCGCTACCTCGGCATGACGAGGGAGCCCTTCCCGGAGGTGTACGTCCCCTACCCCCAGGCGCGCGGCAGCACCATGGCGTTCGTGCTGCAGACGGAGGGAGAGCCGCTCGCGCTGGCGGCCGACGTGCGCCGCGAGGTGCGGGCCCCGGACGCGAGCCTGCCCGTGGCCAACCTGCGCACCATGGAGTCCTTCCTCGGGGACGCGGTGGCGCAGCCGCGCTTCTACATGATGCTCGTGGCGGTCTTCGCCGCGCTCGCGCTCACGCTGGCGGCCATCGGCATCTACGGCGTCGTCACGCACGCGGTGAGCCACCGCACCCGCGAGCTCGGAATCCGAATGGCGCTGGGCGCGGACGGTCGCAGCGTGGTGCGGCTGGTGATGGCCCAGTACCTGCGGCTGACCGGACTGGGCCTGGGCGTGGGCCTGCTGCTGGCCTTCGCGGCGAGCCGGCTGCTGCAGGGGATGCTCCACGGTGTCGAGGGGAGCGACCCGCTCACCTACGCGGGCGTCGCCGGCGTGCTGGGAGGCGTGGCGCTGCTGGCGAGCTTCCTCCCGGCGCACCGGGCCACGCGCATCGACCCCATCGTCGCGCTCCGCTACGAATAGGGCACTCGGGCAGCTGAACCCATTCCCGAGAACGTTCCCCTCTCCCACTGGGAGAGGGACAGGGTGAGGGCAAGGTGCAACCGAGCCCCCGCCTCCCAGCCTCCCGTCCCACAAGCCACGGGGCGTCCCGCTCCCCGCCCTGTCCCACCGGCCCTACCCTTCCGGACAGGACGCAAGAGCGCATGGACCTTCCGGACAACGAGAAGAAGCAGGCCGGGCAGCCGCAGGAGAAGCCACAGGCAGAGTCGGCGGCGCAGAAGCCCAGCAAGCCGCCACCGCCCATGCAGGCCGACCAGCGCCCACCGCTCGAGAGGGGCGCGCACCTGCTCGCGCTGAGCGCGCTCAAGAACGCCGAGGTGCCCTTCGTGGTGGCGGGCGCCTACGCGCTGCACCTCTACACCGGCATCTACCGGGACACGAAGGACCTGGACCTCTTCCTGCGCCGCGTGGACCTGGACCGCGCGCTGGACGCCCTGGCCTCGATGGGGTTCCACACGTCCATCGCGGACCCGGTGTGGATTGCCAAGGCCTACGCCAACGACGAGTACTTCGCGGACCTCATCTTCAGCTCCGGCAACGGCGTGGCAGTGGTGGACGACCTGTGGATGGAGCGTGCCCACCCCGGCGTCATCCACGGCCTCCCCATCCTGGTGGCGCCGCCCGAGGAGGTCATCTGGTCCAAGGCCTTCGTGTGCGAGCGCGAGCGCTTCGACGGCGCGGACATCAACCACCTCATCCTGGCGCGCGGCAAGCAGATGGACTGGAAGCACATGTTGATGCGCTTCGACCCGCACTGGGAGGTGCTGCTCGCGCACCTCACGCTGTACCGCTTCTGCTACCCGGGCCAGCGTGACCACGTGCCGCGGTGGGTGTGGGACGAGCTCCTGGAGAGGGCGCGGGTCCAGCGCAACGAGCCCGAGAAGAAGAAGCTGTGCCGCGGGATGGTGATTGCCCGCGGGCAGTACCGGGTGGACGTGGAGCACTGGGGCTACCGCGACGCCCGGATGGAGGAGATTCCCAGCTACCGGGAGTACCGGAAGCTGGGGAAGGACGACCAGGGGCTGATGCCGCCCGCCCCCGTGGGACCCGAGTTGCCCGCGGGGGAGTAGCGCACCGTCCCCCTCACGCCGACTACTTCCACGCGCGCGACAGCACGCACGCGTTGATGCCGCCCACGCCCATGGACAGCTTGCCCGCCACGCCCGTGGGCGCCGCGCACGCGGTGTCCAGGACGAAGTGGCGGTGCACCCCGGCAATCTGCGGGTTCAGCTCCCCGTCCGTGAGCGGCGTGGGGAAGAGCTGCCCGCGCGCGAGGCCCAGGTACTGGGCGGTGAGCTCCCAGCCGCCTCCCGCGGACATGCCGTGCCCGAAGGTGCCCTTGCGTGCGGTGATGAGCACGGACTCGGGCACCACCTTGCGCATGGTCTCCACCTCCAGGAAGTCACCCGGTGTGGCGGTGGCGTGCAGGTCCCACGTCCCCACGTCCCGCGCGGTGACACCGGCGGCCTCCATGGCCAGGTGGATGGCCTCGGTGGGGCCCTCGGTGGAGGGGGTGATGATGTGCTCGGCGTCCGCGGTGACGCCCACGGCGATTGGCTCCGCGCCGAGCGGCTTGAAGCCCTTCGCGGTGAAGTGCTCGAGGTCCCCGAGCACCCACACCACCGCACCCCCCGCGACGTGTGTGCCGCGCAGCCCGGTGAGGGGCTTGGACACCGCGCCGTCCGCCGCGGACACGCGGGCGTTGTAGAAGCCGCCCACGGTGAGCGGGTTCGGCGGCGGGTCCGTCATGCCCATCACCACGGCCCTGGCGTCGCCACGGTGGATGGCGTCCATCGCCAGCTTCAGCCCGTAGCCGAAGGAGGAGCAGGCCGCCACCGGCGCGAAGCACATGCCCGTCAGCTTCCCGAGCATGGACACCTGCGACGCCGGGCCGTTGTGGATGTTCCACAGGAGGTTGGCGCTCACCGCGTTCCAGGGCGGCTCCGGGCTCTGCCACTTCTTCTGCAGGCGCGCGACGCGGGTGCGCTTCTCCTTGATGACGGCGAGCTTGGCGGACTCCACGTTGCCCTCGATGCTGAGGGACTCGATGTCGCGCAGCTCCGCGAGGTACTCCTTCAGCGCACCCGACTGGGCCGCCCAGAAGTGCCACCACGCGTCCTCGGCCTCGTCGCGCAGGGCGACGTCCACCGTCTCGGGCGGGGGGGGCATGCCTGGCAGCGGCTCGTGGGTGGACATCCACTGGCGCAGGGAGGGGTTGCGCTCCGGGTCCGCCCAGAAGCGGTCCCACCTGCGCTGGGCGCGGTAGAGGTCCAGGCTGACTTTCTGGATGGTGGGCAGGTCACCCAGGCCGGTGCCGATGTAGGTGTGGGCCTTGCTGCCCAGCGCCTGGAGCTCCTTCTCGAGCCCGGGGTTCTGCGCCAGCGACTGGATGAAGGCGCCCACCGCGTACTGCGTGGGCAGGCCCATCTTCCGCTCGAGCTGCTGGAAGCGGGTGGGCGGAAAGCGGGCGTCGATCCACTCCTTGTACGCTCCGAGCTCGAACTCCGGCTGGCCCACGAGGAAGTTGCTGGGCCCGAAGCCGTCGAACGCCGAGAGCCAGCTGTCGGACGAGGAGAGGTTCCGCTCGAAGGCGTCGATGTTGGGGGAGCGGGGAGCCACCACGCCCCAGCCGAAGATTCCGACTCTGCGCATACGTGCTGTCCTTCCGTCACCGTCGAACGGAAACGGACTGGAGCGTCTACACGGTCCGCGGCCCTGGTGTCTCGCCCCGCAGTCGTCTCACACGGCGGGACCCTGCTCGCCTGCCCACTCCGGCGCCTCGCGGCCCATGGCGGCACGCAGGTGGGTGGAGAACCACCGTGCGGCCTGCCGCGCCACCTCGTCCAGGGTGCCCGGCTCCTCGAAGAGGTGGGTGGCGCCGGGGATGATGCTCAGCTCCTTGCGGCAGGTGAGCTCCGCCAGGGCCTCCTCGTTGAGCCCGATGACCCCGGTGTCATCACCCCCCACGATGAGGAGCGTGGGCGCGCGGACGAGGGGCAGCGCGTCCCCGGCGAGGTCCGGCCTTCCACCCCGGGAGACGACGGCGAAGACGTCCCTCGGCAGCTGCGCCGCGCACACGAGCGCCGCCGCCGCGCCCGTGCTGGAGCCGAAGAGGCCCACAGGCAGCCCCGCCACCTCCGGCTCCCTCCCAATCCACTCGATGGCCGACCCGAGCCGGCCGGACAGGAGCTCGATGTTGAAGCGCAGGTGGCGCGTGAAGCGCTCCGCCATCTCCTCCTCGGCGGTGAGCAGGTCCATCAGCAGCGTGGCGAGGTTGGACTGGTTGAGCACGCGTGCCACCGCGTTGTTGCGGGGACTGAAGCGGCTGCTGCCGCTGCCGTGGGCGAAGAGGACGATGCCAATCGGCTGCTCCGGCACCGTGAGTCCCCCCTCGAGGAGCCGCCCGCCGGCAGCAATGACGACGTCCCTCTGGTTCATGCGCATGGCCATGGAGCCCTCCTCGGAAGCGAGACGATGGGCCTGAGCGAGCGCGGAGGCCCTCTCCGGAAGAAGCTAGGGGCCGCAGTGGCGGGCAGGCACCCGACGAGGGCCCTCTCGCCGCGCCTTCCGCCCTCCTGCCCCCCACTCAGCCCGCGAAGAGCCAGCCCGTCTGGGCTCCAGGAGCGGTGGCGACCTTCTGGTTGCGGCAGGTGCGGCACCAGGACTGGGCACGCACCTGGCCATCCATGCGCCGCACGCCGAAGTCGCGCTGCGTGTCCCCCACGCAGCCACAGCGGGGGCAGCGGGTGCGCGTCGGGACGTCCTGCTCCTCCAGGGCCTTCTTCCCGTACTCCACCACCAGCGCCAGCGCGGCGGCGAACCCGGCCCTCGCCTGGTGCCGCACGTGCACCACGCGGGGGCTCTGCGTCCGGCCCGTGACGGGGGTGACGACGTCCGTGCCGCCGAGGAGGTTGTGCTGCTCGATGACGTGCCTGGGAGAGGTGCGCATGCGGAGTGCCTCGCTTCGTGAGGACAGTCCTACGACGCCGGTCTGACATTGCCCCCCGCCGGGACGTCGGAACCCGCTTCTGGAGCCCAGGCCAGGCGGGTCGGCCTTCTGCCTAAGCGCGAATTCGCATGACGCCGGGCTTTGCTAATGGATGGGGGAACCCTGAGAAGGCGCCCGAGCCTCGCCCTTGCCCCCCCTGGCAGCCACTGGAGCGCAGGCTTCGTCGCCTACGGGCGGCGGTGAGCCCCCGTTGGTCGGTCATCGTTTCGATTCTTGCGCTTGTTGCATTTGTTTCGAATAGACCCCATCTTGTGAGCATGGCTGGAACCGCTCCGAAGCTCCCGACTCCCCAGGCAGCAGAACAGGCTCAGACGGCGCTGCGGGCGCTGTCGTCCGTCGCCCGGAAGAGGTCTGCCCGGGCCATCCGTGTACAGCCCGAAGGGGGCGCCGAGGGGGTCAGCGTCTCCGTACCGCGCGAGGCCTTTGAACTCTTTCTCGAAGTACTCGGGCAAATGGCGAACGGCAACGCCGTGAGGATTGTCCCCGTTCACGCCGAGCTGACCACGCAGCAGGCAGCGGACCTGCTGAATGTTTCGCGGCCATTCCTCATCGGCCTTCTGGACGAAGGAAAACTCCCGTTCCGCCTCGTCGGCTCGCATCGTCGCTTGAGATTCGCCGATGTGATGACCTTCAAGGAAGCCGACGACGAGAGGCGCCGCGACGCTCTTGATGCGCTCACAGCGGAGGCGCAGAAGCACGGGCTCGGCTACTGATGGCGCTCATCGCCGTCTACGACGCGTGCGTGCTCTACCCGGCGCCCCTGCGAGACCTGCTGCTGCGCCTGGCGCACGCCGGTCTGGTTCGTGCGCGATGGACCGAAACGATTCTCGATGAGTGCTTCCGCAACATCGCGGCGACAAGGCCAGAGCTCGACACTGCGGCGCTCGCACGCACGCGCCAGCTCATGGTCGCGGCAATTGCGGACTGTCTGGTCACCGGCCATGAGCCTCTCGTCGGTGGACTCGAGCTACCGGATCCCGACGACCGTCATGTACTCGCCGCCGCAATCCGGTGTGCGGCGCAGGTCATTGTCACAGCAAACCTTCGCGACTTTCCGCCAGAGCGTCTCAAGCCCTACGGTATCGAGGCTCGACACCCTGACGACTTCGTCCTCGGCATTGTCGCTCTCGCCCCTGGAGCGGTCGCGAGCATCGCCCTTCAGCAGGCCACCGCACTGAAGAGCCCGCCGCAGTCGATGGCCCAGCTGCTCGACACACTGCGCGGCAACGGGCTCGTGCGCACGGTGGCGAAACTCCGCGAGCTCCTCGGAACCGTCGTCGAATGACGTCGGATGATTACCGGGCCACCTTGTCCGACCGGGCGAGCGCGCCGTGGATGTCGCGGTTCATCCGCTCCGTGGCCTCCCGGATGTCGCGAACTGCCTCATCACCTCAGCGGACTGTTCGGTCCGGACGCGTCTGCACACCTCGTCGGCGAAGTGAGTGTCGGGCATCGCCCCTCCTGGCCGCCGACGTGCGCGCGTTCCGCTTCGGGTGCCGGAGAATCGTCCGCACCTGGACCCGACATCGAGAGCGCGTTCATGAGGCACCGTGGTGCGCGGTTGGACAGCCCCCTCACCCCGTCCCTCTCCCCGGGGGCGAGGGGACTCTGTCGCCGAGCGGTGGGTGCCCTCGCGCTCCTCCTCGCCAGCCTGCTCGCCGCGTGCACGTGCAACCCGGAGGACGCCGCGCGTTCCTTCGCCGGAAGCAGCGCACGCGACTGCGGAAGCAAGACGGCGGAAGCGCGCGCCGGCTGCGCCCTCGCCGCGCAGGACGCCGGGGTGCCGTTCTACCTCGTGGAGGAGCGACTGAGCCGCAACGGCGTCCTCCCCTTCGGCTTCGCGCGCAACGCCACGGGCGAGTCCGCCGCCTTCACCTACGACGTGCTCGGCACGCCCATCGGAGCGAACAGCACGGCGCGCGTGGCCATGCGCAGCTGCGAGCGCATCGGCACGAACGCCGAGGGCGTCCTCACCTGCGAGTCCCCGGGCCGCACCGTGGCGGTGTGCCGCTGACCCGAACGGGCCCGCGGCCGCCTCCGAAGCCGTCCCCGCAAGCCGCACCCGCTCCCGGTCCCGCCCCCGGCTGTCCAGCCTCCTCCACCGCGACTCCCCGCCCTACCCCACCCGCCGCAGCTGCCCGCGCCGGTGCGCCTCCAGCAGCGTCGCCGCGACCGCCTTCGCCACGGCAATGGTGGGAATCGCCACCAGCATGCCGAGGATTCCCGCGAGCCCACCGCCGATGCTGATGCCCAGGATGATGGTGAGCGGGTGGAGGTTGAGGCTGCGCCCCACCACCACCGGATTGATGAGCAGCGCATCCACCGCGTACACCGCACCGTAGGTCAGCGCCAGCACACCCAGGCCCGGCGCCCCCGGCGCCACCAGCGCGTACACCAGGCCCGCGCTCGCGCCGAGGATGGGCCCCACCAGCGGGATGACGTTCAGCACGCCGTACAGACAGGCGAAGAGGAGCGCGCTCGGCATTCCCAGCGTCCACAGCGCGCCCCCCAGCAGCACCGCCACCAGCGCGCTCTCCGCGGCCGCGCCCCGCAGGTAGGACGCAATCTGCCGGTCCACCCGGTGCAACGTCAGCACCACCGTCTCGAACCAGCGGTTCGGCACCCACCGCACCGCGGCCCGGTGCATGGCCAGCCCTTCGAGCAGCAGGAAGAAGGCGATGAGCGGCGCGAGGACCAGCGTGCCCACCTGCGACAGCGCCGCCAGCGCGAGCGCGGGCAACGTCTCCATCAGCTGCCGACGCTGGGCCTCCAGCAGGGCGTTCAGTCGCTCGACGAGCGCGCGCCAGTCCACGTTCGGGTACGCCTGCCGTCCGGCGGCCTCCCACGCGTCCAGCCGCGCCGCCAGCTGCACCTCGAAGATGCTCCGCTCGCCCGCGCGCGGCGCCTCGTGCAGCCACGCCTCGAGGCCCGGCCACACCGCCAGCACCAGCCCCACCACGGCCGCGAGCATCCCACCGAAGCACAACCCCACCGCCACCCCGCGCGGCACGCCCCGGTCCTCCAGCCTGTGCACCAGGGGCTGCAGGCAGTAGCGGATGAGGAACGCGAGCACCACCGGCGTGACGAGGAAGCGCAAGCTCCACACGCCACCCACCGCCACCGCGAGCAGCGCGAGGCCCACGGCCCAGCGCCCTCCCTGCTGCGCCACCGTGGGCGCCGGCTCGGGAGGCAGGAGCGACGCCCCTCCGCCCGTCACCGGCCCTCTCCTGCCCGGGCGCTCGCGGCCTCGTTGGTGGCCCTCAGGCGGGAGGCCATCAGCTGCGCGAGGTTCCACAGGATGCGCGCGCCCAGCCGCGAGTCCCGCTCCACCAGCGCCTCCAGGTCCGGCTCGAAGAAGCCGAGCAGCGTCGTGGGCTCCACCGCGACGCAGGAGGCGCTTCGCGGCGCGGACTCGAGCAGCGCCATCTCCCCGAAGAAGTGCCCGGCGGAGAGGTGCGCCAGCTCGCGCTCCGCTCCGTCCGGAAGCCGCTGGACGATGCGCACCGCGCCGCGCGCGAGGACGTACATCCCCGCGCCCGGGTCCCCCTCCCGGAAGACCACCTCTCCGGGCTGGTAGGTGCGCTCGTGCAGCAGGCGCGCCACCTTCCGCAGCTGCCATGCCGTCAGCTCCGCGAAGAGCGGCACGCCCTCGAGCACCTGCAGCACGTCCTGCTTGCGGCTGCCTGCGAGCACGGGCGGGGCCCAGAGCGCCGCCTCGGGCACGGATGACATGGAGTCGCCTCCCGGCAGACGCAACGCCCTAGCCCTGCTTGACGCCCTTCGCCTGGAGCTCCGCGTCGATGACGCGCTTGAACTCCTCCGGCGGGAGCGCGCCGGACAGCGGGCGGCCGTTGATGAAGAACGCGGGGGTGCCACTCACGCCCGCGGCCTTGCCGGCCTCCATGTCCTTCTGCACCTGCGCGGCCTTCTCACCCGAGTCCAGGCAGGCGTCGAACTTCGCAGGGTCCAGCCCCACCTGCTTGGCGTACTCCTTCAGCTTCTCCGGCTCGAGCGCCTGCTGATTCGCGAAGAGCGCGTCGTGGTACTCCCAGAACTTGTTCTGGTCCGCCGCGCACATGGCGGCCTCCGCGGCCTTGGGCGCCTGCTTGTGGAAGTCGAGCGGGAAGTGGCGGAACACCAGGCGCACCTTGCCGTCGTACTCCTTCACCACGTCGTCCAGCGTCTTGATGACGCGGCTGCAGAACGGGCACTGGAAGTCGCTGAACTCCACGATGGTGACGGGCGCGTTCTCCGGGCCCTTCGAGGGACCGGTGGCGGCCACCTCCTTGCGCTGCACCGGGGGCTCCGGCAGCGTCAGCTGGACGTTGGCGTCCTTGCGCAGCTGCGTGAAGAGCTCCTGCGCCCGCGCCCGCTTCTGGTCCTGGGTGAGGTAATCGACGATCTGCGGCTTCACCTGCTCGTAGGTGGTGCCCGGGGGAAGCCGCGTCTTGGCCTCCTCGTAGAGCTTCTTCACCTGGTCCTCGGGCGGGGCGGGGACCTTGTCGTCCACCTCGGCCTTGATGAACTGCTCCTCCGTCAGCCCGCGCTTCTTCGCCTGCTCCTGCACGAGGCGCTCGGTGACCATCCCCTCGAGGCCCTGGCGGCGCATCTGGTGCATCTGCTGCTGGAGCTTGCCGAGCGGGTCTGCCAGCCGGTCGTTCAGCTCGCCGTACGTCACCTTCTGGCCGGCGCCGTAGGTGGCCACCACGGTGTCGGGCGAGGGCTCGGCGGCGGTGGGGGCCGCGGCCTTCTGCTCGGGCTTGCAGCCTGCAACGGCCATGACCGCCAGCAGCGCGGCGAGGATGCGGGGGGTGAGGGAGGTGTGCATGGCCACTTCCTAGGGGTTTTGCGGCCCGAAGGCAAAGCCCTTGGTGCCGCAGGGGAAGGGCCTCCCAAACGGGCCGGGACGTGGCATCCTGGGGGTGCGCACACCCGCGCGAGGGCGCCTGCCCCACCGGGTCGTGCGCCTTGGGGGGAGTGGCCATGGAGGGCGCCGCGCGAGAGCTGCGAACGGAGGGCTCGGGGCTCCTGGTCCGGAACTACCGGGCGGCCCTGGACGGGCTCGGCCTGCTTGCGGCGGTGCGCGCAAGGGTGTCTCCGGCGGCGGCGCGTCTCCTCACGGAACCGCCCCCGTTCATGGCGTGGGTGCCCGAGCGCTGGTTCTTCGAGGTGCTCCTCGCGCTGGAGGCGCAGGCGGGGCGCGAGGGGTGCAGGCAGCTCGGCCTGCATGGCGCACGACTGATGACGGGTGGCGTGATGGCGCCGCTAGTGCGCACGTCTGCCGCCGTCTTCGGGCCCACACCGTCCGCGCTCCTCTCGCGCATGGGGACGCTCTGCCTGATGATTGTCCGGGGCGTCACTTTCGCCTTCGTTCAGGACGGGCACCGCAAGGGCACCCTCACCCTCCGTTACCCCGCGCCAGTGCCGAGCGCGTTCTACGCCGGCTACGAGGGGGCGTGCCTCCACGTCCTCGAGCTGTGCCGGACGACGGGTGAGGTGGCCACGGTGCGCCTCGCGGAGGAGGGACGCACCGGGCACATCGACGTGCGCTGGTGATGCCGCGCGGGCCTCAAGGTGGGAGCGGGACGAGCTCGAAGACGATGTCCACGTCCTGCGCCCCCGACGTGCCGCTGTTGAGGGTCACCTGGAGAAGGAGCTGCGTGCCGCCGTCCGCGCTCGGCGAGGCGAAGCGCGTGGCCCGCGGAGCCTCGCCGCACGCAGGCGTGAGCGTCAGCTGTCCACCGGGTCCCACCTGGACACCGCCGTAGCCCTCGGACGCGAATGGGAAGACCACCGTACTGCCACCGAGGGCCTTGAGCTTGAGCGCGAGGTTGACCCGAGCGGCCTGCGCATAGCCTCCATCTGCGCGGATGGAGATCCACTGAGTGCCGCCATCGATGTAGGACGCCTCCGCGTCCACGAGTGCTGCAAGCTGCGGCGCCAGATACACATCCGCGCTCACCGCTCCGAAGGTGCCCACGAACGTGTCACCGTTCGGAGTGAAGGGCACGTCGCCGGCATCCGCGAAGAAGAAGCGCCCCGTCAGCTGGGGAACGCCAGGAGGGAGAGCTCCGGCATCGCACGCCTGAGGCCCGGCGTCCGGCCCGCCCCCGTCCGGTCCTCCCGCATCAGGCTGGCCCGCATCCGGAGCTCCCGAGTCGGGTGTACCCGCGTCGTCCTTCGTCGAGGAGTCGCCGCAGGCCAGCACGGTGAGGAGAGGGAGGACCAGGAGGGCACGGAGGGAGCGCATGGCCCCGGGAATGTAGAGGCCAGCTGCGTGCGGATTCATGCCCTGAGTCTCACCCCCCCTCACGCTTCGCCGTGCTCTGGACACTCTTCTCCGTGCCCCCGGACGGGAAGCCACAGGCCTCAAGGCGACTGTGGTGCCGGACGCGCCCCGTGCCGCTGCAGCACCGCGGCGGCCGTCCGGGCAACCCTCGGCGATGCGTCTCCCAGGAGCCCCGTGAGCAGCGCCGCCGCGCCCGCCCCGTCCAGCCGACCCAGGGCGCCCACCGCCGCACGTCGCACGGACGGCAGCGGGTGGGCGAGGAACAGGGAGACGAGCGCCGCGTCCGCAGCGGCTCCCACCTCACCCAGCCCCGCGAGCGCCACCGCCGGGCGCAGCCCGTCGCGAAGCGCGGCCCGGTACACCGCCGCGGCGTCCAGCCCGCGCGCGAGCCGACCTTGTGCGTACTCACGCACCGGACGGCTCGCGTCCAGCAACGCTGCCTGGAGCCTGGCGGGCGCGAGCGAAGGCACCCGCTGTGCGTACAGCATGACGGCCTCCCGGCGCACGAACGCGGTGCGGCTCCTCTCCATGCGGGCCAGCACGCGCGCCAGCGCCTCCCCTTCGAGCCGCTCGCCCACGCGCGCAGCCGCCCAGCGGCGCAGCGCGACGTCCGCGTCCGCGAGCGCACGCACCAGGAGCCGAACGCTGGCGTCGGGCCGCGCCTCGAGCAGCAGCCGATACGCCATCCGCCGCTCCTCCCGGCCGAGCTCGGGGAGGTGCGCCTCGAGGTGGGAGAGCGCATCCGTCTCGGACAGGCGCGCGTGGACGCGCGAGAGGAATGGTCCGTGGTCCGCTCGGCCGGTGCGCGAGAGCCAGGTGAGGAGCGACAGGTGCTGCACGAGCAGCGACAGCGGCACCTCCGGCAGGACGCGCAGTGCCTCCGACAGCGCCGCTCGCCGCACCGGCTCCACCCAGTCGTTGAGGCGCAGGAGGAGGAAGGGCCAGGCCTCGCGGCTGCTGCGCTGACCCAGGCGCTCCAGCGCCATGGCTCGCACGTGACCACTCGGGTGGCACGTCAGGAGCGCCAGCACCGAGGGAGACAGCTCCGCGAAGCGCCCCAGCTCCTCGGGCTCGAGCCGCCGGTAGCCCGTGGCGTGCAGCCAGGCCCCGCGGACCGCCGCGTCCACCGCGCGCACGGCGTCGGACGAGAGGTCCGCCAGCAGATGGTGGAGCGCCATCCCTGCAGCGTGCAGCTCCCGCGGCGCCGCCTCCACCAGCCTCCCCACCACATGCGGGATGACCGCGGACTCTCCCAGTCCCCCCAGCTCGAGCAGGAGGGCCTCGCGGCTCGGCACGGCTGCCTCCCGCAGGGACGCCAGCGGGTCGGCCGTGACGTCCAGCGCCCTGAGCAGGGCCTCGGCGTGCAGGGAGAGGGGAGGCATGGGGTGCGCGCACCATTGTCTCAAGGTTTCGAGAAACAAAAACCTGCCCCGCGCGTCTGGAACCGGTCCCCCGGCCTCCCGGCAGGGGGAGGGGGCTGTCGGCCCACGGGCAGTTTTTGACAGTCTCCAGTGGTCCCTCCGGTGTGGGCACGTCTCGCACCCAAAGCAGGGGAGTGGGGAAATGGACGCGAAGAAGCTCTTTCATGTGCTGGTGGTGGGCGGGGCGCTCCTCGGGGTCGCAGCGGTTGGATGCGGTGGGGGAAGCTCGCCCGAGGACAACAACCCGGGCGGGGGCCAGGGCCTGAGCGGGGACGGCGGAACCCACGCTGACGGGGGCGACGTCGGGGGCGGGACGGAGGGCTGGTGAGCGCAGACGCCCCGGTGGCCCTGACGGCCCCGGAGCGGCGCCTGGTGGCGGAGGCCTGGGCGTTCCGCCGCGAGGTGGAGCGCGAGGCAGCCCTTCGCTTCGCGCGACTCTCGGAGCAGCTTCAGTCACTCGGTGCCCCGGAGACGCTCGTCGCGCTCGCGCGTCGTGCCGCGGGAGACGAGGAGCGTCACGCCGTGCTCTGCGCGGAGCTGGCCCTCTTCTACGGTCACCCGGGACTCCCTGCGGGCCCTCTCGAGCTGAGGGAGGTGGCTCCCACGCGGCTGGGCCTTCGCGAGCGCGTGCTCTACGAGCTCGTGGCGGCCTGCTGCGTCTCCGAGACGGAGAGCACCGCCACGCTCACCGCGCTCCTCACTCCGGACGGCGCGCCCGAGGTGCAACGCGTGCTCCGCGACATCCTGCGTGACGAGGTGGCGCACAGCCGGCTCGGATGGGCCGCCCTGGCACGTGAGCACGCCGTGGGCGCCACCGGATGGCTCTCCCGCTACGTGCCCGCGATGCTGGAGGGGAACGCGGGCAAGGGCCTCTTCGTGGAGGCGACGCCCGATGCCGAGAGCCCCGCGCTCCTGAGGCACGGCGTGCTGCCTCACGCACGCAAGCGCGAGGTCTTCGTCCGCGCACTGGAGGACGTGGTGTTTCCCGGCCTCGAGCGCTTCGGCGTGGATGCCGGGCCCGCGCGCGGGTGGCTGACGGGGAAGCTGGCGGCCTGAAGGCGCGACCTTCGCACCCACCACGGACCTGAGGCTGCGGGCGGGGGCCTGGCAGCCCCCTCGCCCGGGCGGCGCTTGCGCGTCCGGGAGTGGAGGTCAACCTTGTCCGCAAGGAGAGGTACCATGGCCATCTCTGAACCATCCCGCACAGACGTGATCGCCGGCGCGAAGGGCCGCGCCACCGCCGCAGCCTGGGGGGCCCCCTTCTTCCTGGGGCTGCTCCTCGTGGCTCTGGGCGTCTTCGCGTTCATCGCCGCCGGGCTGACGAGCCTGGCCTCCATCCTCTTCTTCGGCGTCCTCCTCTTCGCGGGCGGCGTGCTCGAGGTCATCCACGCCTTCCGGGTGCGCAAGGAGGGGAGGTTCCTCCTCTACTTCCTCGGGGGCGTGCTCTCCCTCGTCGTGGGCGCCCTCTTCTTCTTGAGGCCGCTGGAGAGCCTGGCGTCCGTGACGCTCCTGCTGGCCGCTTACTTCTTCGCCAGCGGACTGTTCCGGGGCATCACCTCGGTGATGGACCGCTACCCCGGGTGGGGCTGGGACTTCTTCTACGGCGCGGTGTCCGTGGTGCTCGGCGTGGTGCTCTTTGCGCAGTGGCCCGTCTCCTCGCTGTGGCTGCTGGGCGTGCTGGTGGCGGCGGCGCTCATCGCCCGCGGTGCCGCGGTGATGGGCGCCTCGCTTGCCCTGCGCAGGGGCCTGCGCGCCGCGACGGCCTGAGCATCTCCGGGCCCGAGCGTCATCAAAGGGTCCCCGGGGGCGTGACACATGCGTCCCAGGGGACGTGCCAACGCCATGGCCACGACACGTTCCCAGGTCTCCGCTCGCACGGTGTGGACGGTGGGCCTGAACGTGCTCGCCCTCCTCGCGCTGTGGCAGGCCGTGGGCAGGCTCCGGGCGGTGACGATGCTCGTCCTGCTCGCCCTCCTGGTGGCGCTCGCGCTGGACTCGCCCGTGCGCTGGCTCGAGCGGCACGGGCTCAGGCGCGGGTGGGGCGTCCTGGGGGTGAGCCTCGGGCTGCTCGGCCTCTTCGCGCTGATGGTGGGCAGCCTCATCCCGATGCTGGTGGACCAGGTGCAGCGGCTTCTGAAGGCGGCACCGGGACTGGTGGCGCGCCTGGCGGAGACGGAGTGGCTGCGCTCGGTGGACGAGCGCGTCGGCCTGGTGGCGGCGGCGCGGCGCATGCTGGAGGGTGCACCGGGCGCGGTCGCGGGGTCCCTGCTCGACGTCCTCTCGTCCACCGTGGGCCTCCTGGTCGCGGGGATCACCCTCTTCGTGCTCGTCGTCTTCATGCTCCTCTTCGGGGGAGACCTCACCACCCAGTCGCTGGAGCTGGTGTCCACGGACCGCAGAGCGCAGGTGGCGCGGGTGCTCGGGCACATGCGCAAGGCGGTGGGGGGCTACCTCGCGGGCGCCGTGCTCACGGTGACGGTGGGCGCGCTGGTGACGACCACCCTCACGTTCCTCCTGGGCGTCCCCTACTTCCTCGCGCTCGGGCTGTCGTACCTGCTGCTCGGCTTCATTCCTTATGCGGGGAGCGCCATCGTCGCCCTGCTGGTGTCGCTCACCACCCTGGCCACGGTGGGCCTCAAGCGTGCCCTCATCGCGCTGGGCATCTTCCTCGTCTACCAGCAGGTGGAGGGCAACCTCCTGCAGCCCCTCATCCAGCGCCGCACCATCCGGATGAACCCGCTGCTCATCACTCTGGTGTTGCTCGTCGGAGCGGGCGTCTGGGGCGTGCTCGGGGTCATCGTCGCGCTCCCCGTGGCGGCGGCGCTGCAGGTGGTGCTGCGCGAGGTGCAGCGGGAGCGGGGACTCGGCAAGGGGGCACCGACGCGAGGGGGCGAAGCACCGTCACCTCCGGCGGGTGGCGTGTCCCGTCGGACCGACGCCCCGTCTCCCTGAGCTGAGTCTCCGCGCCCTCCGGTCACTCGGCAGACCGCAGCCCCTGCGTGCGGAGCAGGGCCGTCCCCTGGCCCCTGCCCTCCGGGCGCTGTGCACGCTGCGCCCGCCGGACCGGCTCCAGCGCCGTGACGCCGCCGCGCGCCGAGAGGAGCTGGTACGTGGCGAAGCTCCCGAGCACGCGCTTGACGTAGTTGCGCGTCTCCTCCACCGGAATCTCCTCCACCCACTCATCCAGCGCGAGGCCGGCCAGGCGCCGCCGCCAGCGGAGGACCGCGCCCGGGCCCGCGTTGTAGCTGGCCACCGCGAACGCGAGGTTCCCGTCGAACTGCTTGCGCAGCGTCCCCAGGTAGGCCGCGCCGAGCCGGATGTTGTGACGCGGCTCGAGCAGGGACTGCTCGGTGATGTCGGGGGCGCCCAGCGCGCGTGCCACCTCCTGCGCCGTGCGTGGCATCAGCTGCGCGAGCCCGAGCGCTCCCGTCGCCGAGCGTGCCCGCGGGTTGAACGCGCTCTCCTCCCGCATGAGCGCCTGCATGAGGTCCGGGTCCACCCCCGCGGCACGGCTGTGGCGCTCCACCAGGGGCCGGAAGGGCTGCGGGTAGCTCAGCGCATAGAGACGCCGCGCCTCCGCCTCGGTCGGTCCGCGCAACGACACGCGCACGAGGGCCCGCGCGACGCTGCGCGCCTGGCGCTCCGAGCCCGTGCGCTCGAAGAGCCGGTAGAGCAGGAGCAGGGCCCCCTCGCCCTGCGCGCGGGTGTCGATGGCGCCCAGCTCCTGCAGGGCCTCGCGGCGAAAGCCCATGCGCAACAGCTCCAGCCCCGTGCGGAAGTGGGGCTCGTCCGCCATGCGTCCCGCGTCCAGGGGCCAGCCCGGTGCCGCCTCCGACGGCGTGGCGAGCCGGGCGAGCACGCGCGTCACGCGCTCGGGGGCGGAGGCCTTGAGCTGCGAGCGCGCGAGGAGCCCGTAGAAGCCCGCGTCCGCCGCCACCGCCTCGAAGAGGGACAGGGCCTCCTCGCGCTTGCCGAGCTCCTCCAGCGCACGCGCCCGCCAGTAGCGTGCCCGCCGCACCTGCGCCGCGCTGGCTCCCACGCCGTGCAGCGACTCGATGCGCCCGAGCGCCTCGAGCCCCTCCGCCGCCGCGCCCCTCCCACGCAGCACCCAGAAGCGCCGGAACAGCGCGTCCGCCGTGGACTCCTGGGCCGGGAAGCGCTCGAGCAGCGCCGTCCAGTGTCCGAGCGCCGCCTCCTCGTCCCCCGCATGCAGCGCCGTCTCGCCCGCGAAGAGGAGCGCGTCGTCCGCGTACGGGTGCTCCGGATGCTCGTACGCGAGGGACTGGTAGGTGGTGATGGCCGAGGCCGGGTCCACCACCGACTGCGAGTACCCGAGGACGTACATGGCCCGCGGGCGCACCTCCGCGCCGCGACACTGCTCCACCACGGGCGTGAGCGCGCGGATGGCGGCCGGGTGTCGCCGCTCCTTGCGCAGGGCCAGGCCCAGCGCGAAGTGGGCCCGGCACGCCACCTCGTCCGGCAGCTGCACGGTGCGCAGCAGCTGCTCGAGCTGGGAGATGGCCTCGCGGTTGTGGTGGAGGGAGATGAAAGTCTCGGCGCGCGTCACCTTCCACTTCGCGGGGAGGGGCAGGAGGCGCAGCCGCTCCCAGGCCCTCCGGGCCTCGGCGGAGAAGGGCTGGGTGGCCCAGACGGCGAGCAGCGCGCGGTGCTCCCCGTCGTAGTCCGCCTGGATGCGCGCGAGCCGGGCGATGGCCATCCACGCCTCGGCCGGCTCGGTGGAGCTGCGGTCCAACGCGCCCGGCTGCACGAGCGGTGTCAGCGCCTCGACGGCGCCGGCGAGCTCCCGCCTGCGCTGGCGGATGCGGGCGAGCGCCAGACGTGCGCGCGGAAAGAGGGTGGAGCCCCGCGCCACCTCGGCGTAGCGCTGCTCCGCGTCCCTCCTGCGCCCCAGCCGCTCGAGCGCCGCGCCCGCGTGGAAGAGGCAGTGGTCACGCAGGGCGGGGTGCGCCTCGGCGAGCGCGCTCAGCTCGCCGGCCGCCACCTCGGCCCGACCCGCGCGCAGGGCACTCATCGCGCGGAGGTAGCGCACCGGCGGCGCGTCTCCCTCCCCCTCCAGCAGCCTCAGCGCGCGCAGGGGCTGGCCACGGTCGAACAGGCGCTTCGCCTCCGCTCGAGCGCCGGAGGTGAAGGACTCCGCGACGTCCGCCTCCGCGAAGACATGGGGGGACGCTCCTGGCGATTGAGCTGCGCCCGACGCCGGGCCGGGCGCGTCCTCGTCCACCGCGTCCAGCGCGGCGTCCACCTGGGACTGGGCGCCGGCCTCGTTGGCGAGCCGGGAGATGTTCGACTCCGGGGGAGCGGGAGGCGTCTGCTCGGCGGCCGACACGGGCCGGGTGGCCGCAAGCGTGAGCAGCAGCGCGGCGGAGTGGAGGGCGGAGGTGCGTGGCAAGGGGGAGGCCTCGTGGTGAGGTCGTTCCCCCCACCACTACCCACTCCCCCCGCACCCGTCGCCCCGACCGCGGGTCCGCCTCGTCGTGGCACGCCCGCTTGTCACCACACACATGCGGCGTGTTGCGCACCGGGCGACAGAGGCCGCCCCGCGGGGCCGCTACTTCACGCTCTCACCCGCGAGCACCGCCTCGCCGCCGTCCGCGTCCAGCGCGTGCAGCGCGAACGCGAACTTGTCGGCCACCTCTTCGATCACCTTGCTCGTGGGCTTGCCGGCGCCGTGGCCCGCCTTCGTCTCGATGCGGATGAGCACCGGTGCCTCGCCCCCATGCGCCGCCTGGGCCGCCGCGGCGAACTTGAAGCTGTGGGCCGGCACCACGCGGTCGTCGTGGTCTGCGGTGGTGATGAGCGTCGCCGGGTAGCGGGTGCCGGGCTTCAGGTTGTGCAGCGGCGAGTAGGCGTGGAGCGCCTTGAACTCCTCCGCGTTGTCCGCGGAGCCGTAGTCGCTCGTCCACGCCCAGCCGATGGTGAACTTGTGGAAGCGCAGCATGTCCATCACGCCCACCGCCGGCAGCGCACAGCCGAACAGCTCGGGCCGCTGCGTCATGGCCGCGCCCACCAGCAGGCCGCCGTTGGAGCCGCCCGCGATGGCCAGCTTCTGCGGCGAGGTGTACTTCTGGGCGACGAGGTACTCGGCCGCGGCGATGAAGTCGTCGAAGACGTTCTGCTTGCGCAGCTTGGTGCCGGCGTCGTGCCACTCGCTGCCGTACTCACCGCCGCCGCGCAGGTTGGCCTGCGCATAGACGCCGCCCATCTCCATCCACACCAGGTTGGACACGCTGAAGCCCGGGGTCAGCGGGATGTTGAAGCCGCCGTAGCCGTACAGGTACGTGGGGTTGCTCCCGTCCAGCTTCAGCCCCTTCTTGTGGCTGAGGAACATGGGGACGCGGGTGCCGTCCTTGCTCGTGTAGAAGACCTGCGTCGTCTCGTACCGGGAAGGATCGAAGGCCACCTTCGGCGCGCGGAAGACGGTGCTCTCCCCCGTCTTCACGTCGTAGCGGTAGATGGTGGTGGGCGTGGTGAAGCTGGAGAAGGAGTAGAACGTCTCGGTGTCCTTGCGCTCGCCGTCGAAGCCGCCCGCCGAGCCGATGCCCGGCAGCGCCACCTCGCCCAGCGGCTTGCCGTCCAGCGCGTGCACGCGCACCTGCGAGCGCGCGTCCTTCAGCACGGAGACGAAGAGGCGGTCGCCCACCAGGCTGACGCCGCGCACCGTGTCCTCACCCTGGGGGATGAGCTCCTTCCAGGCCTTGCGGTCCGGCTGCCGCACGTCCACGGCGATGAGGCGGCCGCGCGGGGCGTCCAGGTTGGTGCGGAGGAAGAAGCGCGGGCCGTCGTTGCCCACGAAGGTGTAGTCCGCGTCGAAGCCGGTGATGAGCTCCACCACCTTCGACTTCGGAGCCTTCAGGTCCTTGAAGAACAGCTGGTTCTCCTCGGCGGTCCCGTGGGTGACGGTGATGACGAGGTAGCGCCCGTCCTCGCTCACCTCGCCGCCGAAGCCCCAGTCCTTGTGCGCCTTGTCCTCGTGGACGAGCACGTCCCTGGTCTGCGGCGTGCCCAGCCTGTGGAAGTAGAGCTTCTGGAAGTAGAGCGCGCCGGAGAGCTTCTCGCCCGGCTTCGGCTCGTCGTAGCGGCTGTAGAAGAAGCCCTTGCCGTCCGCCGTCCAGGAGATGCCGGAGAACTTCACCCACTGCACCACGTCCGGAAGGTCCTTGCCGGTGCGCACGTCGCGGACGCGGATCTCGTTCCAGTCGCTGCCGGCGGCCGCCAGGCTGTAGGCCATCAGGTTGCCGTCACGGGTGAAGTCCGCGCCGGTGAGGGCCACCGTGCCGTCCTGCGACAGGGTGTTGGGGTCCAGCAGCACGCGGGGCTCGGCCTCGAGGCTGTCCGCCACGTACAGGACGCTCTGGTTCTGCAGGCCGTCGTTCTTGGTGAAGACGTAGCGGGAGCCCTCGCGCGAGGGGATGCCGTACTTCTCGTAGTTCCACAGCTCGGTCAGCCGCGCCTCCAGGCGGCCACGGGCGGGCAGCTTCTCGAGGTAGCCGAACGTGAGCGCGTTCTGCGCCTCCACCCACTGGCGCGTCTCGGGCGCGTCCGCGTCCTCGAGCCAGCGGTAGGGGTCCGCCACCTGGGTGCCGTGGTAGTCCTCCACCACGTCCCCCTTCCGGGACACCGGGTAGGTGAGGCGCTCGGACGCAGGCGCCTTGCCCGCGGCGGGAGTGGCCTGGGCCTGGGCAGCCGCCTCGGCGGTGGCGGGGCTCTGGGTGTGGCTGCAGTGCGTCAGCAGCGCGGCGCTTGCCGCGGCAGCGAGAATGCGGGTCCTCATGGGGCTCCTGGTTGCAGGGGGTGGGGTTCCGCCTGCGGATGACAGGCGGATGCTACACCCGTTGCAGCCGGATGCTTCCCGTTCGCCGGCCCCCCGAGCGGCCGCCCGCCCCAAGGCGCACCCGTCAGGGCGTGATGGAGAGGAGCTTGTTCTGCGGCCCTCCGGTGACGCGGTCCAGGAGGAAGGAGGCCTCCAGCGCGGGCGAGGCGGACGGCGCCGTGGGGTCGAAATAGAGCCGCTCCACCACCGACGTCGGCTCGCCTGCGGGGGTGAGGTGCTGCAGGTGGAGGTTGAGGCTGGAGGGGGTGTCGGCGGCCTCGTTCCACAGCTCCACCTTGAGCTCCGTCTCGGCATCCAGGAGCCCGGGCGACAGGTCCACCCAGCCGGCGAAGGCAGGGTCGGCCGTCTCGAAGAGCGTCTGCTGGCCGCCGGCGTCCACCCGCGACACCCGCACCCGGTCGTCCACGTTGCTGAGCCACAGCCGGAAGCGGTGCGTGCCGGAAGGCAGGGGCGTGGGGGTGAAGGCGCACTCGCGGCGGTCGAAGGTGGCGACGAAGCTGGTGCGCGCCACCTCGTTCGTCTTCAGGTAGCGCAGCGTGTAGGAGATGGGCACGCCCATGGCCTCGCGGGAGAACGAGGCGGCGCTCTTGTCCGCGAGGATGCCCTTCACAGCGTCGTAGCGGTTGGCGGGCTCCGAGGTGTCGATGGCCTGGAGCGCGAGGCCCTCGGTGGAGCCGCGCAGGGCATAGCGGATGCGGGTGCGCGCCAGCACCTGGCCGTACGTGAGGCCCGGCATGGCGAGGGTGTCCGCGGGCAGGTTCTCGAAGGCGCCGCGAAGTGCGGCCTCCAGGTGCGCTGCGTTGTACTCCGAGTCCGCCACCAGGAAGAGCTGTCGCCCGTACGCCACCTCCGACACGTAGAGCGGCGGGTTGTCGGGTGCCATCTGGCCCTGCGGGTCGAACCGCTCGCGGTCCCGGAAGACGCCCACGGCCTTGTCCGGGGTCTCGAAGGAGACGGTGAAGTACGTCTGGGTGAAGCGCAGGCCCACGAGGTTGCGCTTGCGAGGCGCGTCCAGGTCCAGCGCGCTGGTGATGCTCTCGTTGTGGAAGCGCACGTCCGTGCCCAGCGTGAAGAGGTAGTGCGCATTCGAGTACGTCTGCGCCACCGTCAGGCCCGGCGTCACCTTCTGGAAGGGTCCGTGCGTGCCGAGCACGTCCTGGATGGCGGCCAGCACGTTCCCGCTCGTCAGCATGTCCATGGAGCGCGTCGTGTTCGCCTCGGGGAGGGCGGCGCCCCGCACGTGGAGGCGACCGCTGCCGCGCGAGAGCGTGAGGGGTGTGAGGGAGCCGGAGAGGAAGGGTTTTCCCTGCAGCAGGGAGCCCGGGAAGATGTCGGCGCTCGGCACCAGGAGGGGCTGACCCGCGATGCGCCGCACCTCGGCCATGCGGACCGGCGTCGTCGTGCAGCGGTAGCGGTCCACCTGGTTGGCCGGGAGGTCGAGCGGCACCAGCTGCTCCGTGGCGGGCTCCCCGAGCGCCTGGAGGGACGCGGGCTCCGCCTCGAGCTCTCCCGTGGCCGCGAGGGTGGACTCGCCGGAGGCGCACGCCCACCCCGCTGCGGCGAGCAGAAACACACCCACCCTCGTCCCGTGACGCATGGCTCTGTGACCTCCCTCGTCGATGAGGCGCGGACCCTAGAGAGCCGCGTGTGTGGGCCTCAATGCGACGCCGGGCGCGGCCGCGGGGCAGGGACACATGGTGCACGTCCTGGCCGAGCACGCTGTCGGATGCCGGAATCAGCGTGCGCCCGCGGATGCGCCGAAGCGTCGCACAGCCGGCACCACCCACCCGCTGCGCCCCCTTGCCCTCACCCGGAGGGGAAGGGGTGCTTCGTCACAATCCCCTGTCCGCCTGGCGCCCGCGCGTTCCCCTCCTCCGCTGCCCAATTGGCTCCGCTCCGGGCGCCGAGCGACACTCGGGCCCGGACGCACATGGCCGACAGCACTCCGCCCCGCGAGACCGAGCTCGTCTTCCAGCAGACCGTCGAGGGCCTCTTCCACGTGGGCCTGCGCGGCAGGGTGACGCCCGAGCTGGAGGCGCGCCTGCGCAACGCCGGGCTCGACCTGTCACGCCCGCTGGCTCCCGCGTACCCGCGGAGCGCGTGGAACCACTTCATCCGCCTCACGGCCGAGACGCTCTGGCCGGACTCACCCCCCGAGCTCGCCTACCACGCGCTGGGCCGGCAGCTGCTGGCGGGGTACTCCGAGACGCTCGTCGGCAAGGCGCTCGCGACCATCCAGCGCCTCATCGGGCCGAGGCGGACGCTCGAGCGCATGACGCACAACTTCCGGTCCGGGGCCAACTACAACCTCACCCGCGTCACGCAAGTGGGCCCGGACGAGGCGCTCTTCTGGATGAACGAGCCCTACCTGCATCCCTCCTACGTCGCCGGCATCCTCGACGCCGCGCTCTGCCTCGCGGGCGCCGAGCACGTGGACATCCGCGTGCTCGCGCGCGATACCGAGGGCTGTACCTACCGCATCCACTGGGGGGCGTGAGCCCTCCTCGACGCCATGACCACCTCCCGCGTCAGACGCCCCCGCCCGAGCGGTCCGCGCCTCGTGTACGGCGAGACCCGCTCTCGCATCCTCACCGGTGACGTGCTGCTCTTCCAGGGCACCAGCGTCGTCTCCCGCTTCATCCGCTGGGGCAGCAGGAGCCCCTACTCCCACGCCGGGCTCGCGCTCTGGTGGCATGAGCGGCTCATGGTGGTGCAGTCCGCCTCCCGAGGCGTCGAGGTGCTGCCCGCGAGCACCGCGGTCCACCGCTACGACGGCCAGGTGGACTGGTGGCAGCCATCCGAGTCGGTGCGCACGACGCTGGACGTGGCGACGCTGGTCCACGCAGCGTTCGACGCGCTCGGAAAACCCTACGCGACGCTCCCGCTCCTGGCGCTGGTGGCCCGGATGTTCCGCGGGAGGGAGTGGGGCAACCCGGACGTCCGGCGGGAGTCGGACACGTACTTCTGCTCGCAGCTGGTGTCGCGCTGCTACCGCAAGGCGGGCGTGGACCTGGTGATGGGGAAGGCAGACCACGACACCAGTCCGGGAGACCTGTCGGCCTCACCGCGCCTCGTCTACCGCGGAGTGCTGCAGCGCCATCCCGAGGGCATCACCATCCCGCTTCCATTGAACCAGGCCACCCCCCACCGTGAATCTGAGACTGTCGTTCGTTGACGTTGACGTTGACGTTGACGTTGACGTTGACGTTGACGGCGACGGCGACGGCGACGGCGACG
>JAKEEX010000563.1 GCA_022616315.1 Myxococcaceae bacterium | reverse complement strand
GCTTCGGGCACCAGGAGTGGCCGAAGCTTCGCGCCCGGGGCGAAGACGCCGTGGTACCTCGTCAAATTCGTCCTCGGGGGCGGTACCAAGCTGGCGACACGGCCAGGAGCCTCAGTGCCAGCCCGCGCACGGTGGGGGCGAGCTCGGCGGAGGCGAGGCCCGCTCCCGGCACCACCGTGTGCAGCGGGCCGGGGCGGTCCTCCCCGGGAAGGGAGAGGTCCGCCGCGACGAGCGTGCGCCGGTACTGGCCCTCTCTTCCTCCACCCGGGAGAAGCGAGGTGCCCACCGCGCGCAGCCGGTCCTGGCGCTCCTCCAGCGTGAGCCCAGGCGCCTCCTGCACGGGGTCGTCCACCACCCACGGGCCGAGGGCCGTCCAGCCGCGCACGGGGCGGGTGCCCACGAAGCCCTGGGGCGTCTCGGCGGGCGTGGCCTTGCGCGTGAGCCACACCTGCCCGTCGAAGACGAGGTCGAAGAGGTTGCCGTTCAGCATGGGCGTCGCATTGGCGGTGAGGCCACGGTACTTCTGGGTGTGGTTCCAGCCCGAGGCGAGGATGACCTCCGGCAGCCAGGAGCCGTCGGAGGTGGGCAGCGCCCACCCGCTCCACGCCTCCGGCTGCACCACCAGCGTGGCGCCCAGGTCCTCCATGCGCTGGGTGAAGGGTGGGTAGAACGCGTCGCGGCTGATGGCCACGCCCACGCGACCGAACGGCATGTCCAGCGCGGGCATGCGCGCCAGCGGCGCGTACGTCATGTCCAGGGACTGCTCCTCGATGTCAGTGAGGAACACCTTGTCCACGCGCCCGGCGAGCCGACCGTCCGGCGCGTACCAGAGGGCGGCGTTGAAGACCTCGGGGCCGGTGGCGACGTAGGCCAGCGCATCCGCCGGTGCTCCCGGGTCCCGGAACAGAGGGGAGTCCTCCGTGCGGGCGTAGGGCAGGTTGGCGGAGGTGACGACGTGCACTCCGTAGCGGCGGGCAATCCCTCCAAAGGTGCGGTCCATCGCGCGCCAGGCCACG